>JBKQQE010000001.1:0-4332 GCA_052326245.1 Xanthobacteraceae bacterium
CGCTGCCCGGCCATGACAGAAAAGGAATAGGCAAGCGCACCGTGTTTCACCGCTCCATCGGCTCCCAGTAATTGCCGACCTTGACGTAGCTTCGCTTCACCGCCGCCCAGGCGATGCGGTGCGCGGCTTCCTCCTGGCGCGGGTCGGCCGCGTGCGCCGCGTAGGCATGGTTGAAGGCGGCGCGATAGATGTCCTGCGCGTGCGGCGGCAGATGGTCGCGCACCGAAGGCGGCAGGTCGGCATTGACGCGATAGGGCATGGCGGGCCTCCGAGGATCCAGCCGGAAGCCTGCCGCCGACCGCCGCATCCGATCTTGCGACAGGTCAAAGCCCGTCAGCCCGCGCGGCACGGCGGGCAGATCCGCCGCCTCCGGAATAGCCCTTAAGTTGAACTGCATAAGGTTCCAACCCGAATTTCGGAGTTCGGGCGGCACCGGTAAACTGCATCGCATTATCAGTTACGCAGCCTTCGAGGAGAAAGCGATGTACCTGCACGATGTGGTGACCCTGCTGTTTCTGCTGGCCATTCCGGTCTCGCTGGCGCTGGCGGCGAGCATTTCGCTTACCCTGACCACTCAAGCCTCGCGCGCCGTTCCCGTTCCTGTCAGGGCCCGTTCGCGGTCGCGCTGATTTTCATCATGATGCCAGGTGGCGGAAGTCACCGGCCCCGGTGCTGGCGCGCAAGTCGGACCTTTCCGGCTTGCGGCATGAACGAAGCCGCGCCAGGCGCCACGGGTGAAATCGGCGCCGCGCCATCAGCGACCGCCCCGGATCGACATCACTTATCGACATCACTTAGCGTAGATCGATCATCGCAGCAGTTGCGCGGGCGCCGCGAGCACATCGCCGAGCGTCTGCAGGAAGCGCGCGGCGTCGCCGCCGAACACGACGCGATGATCGCAGGTGAGCGTGCAGCAGGCGCCGTCGGGCCGGCTGGCGGCCACCGAGAGGATCGCGGACGCCCCCACCGGCACGATCGAGTCGAACGCCTGCACCACCGCAAATGTGCCCAGATTGGAAACATAGAAGGTCGCGCCGCGATAATCGTTCAGGCCAAGCCGCCGCGCCTTGACCTTGTCGAGCAGGCCGCGCCAGTCGTCGGCGAGGTCGGAGAGCGGCCGGCCCGCGACGTCGCGAAGCACCGGCGTGAACAGCCCGTCCGGGCTGTCGACCGCGACGCCGATATCGATGCGGCTGCGGTGCGCGAGGCCCTGCGGCGTGTAGGCAGCGTTGAACAGCGGATGCGCCGTGATCGCGGCGGCGCAGGCGCGCGCCAGCAGCACGGTCAGCGACACGTCCTGCTGGGTCGACAGCGCGTGCAGCGGCTCGAGCGAGAGCCGCGCGGTGACGTGAAACGTCGGGGTGGCGACGCTGGCGACGATATTGCGGGCGACCGCCTCGCGGAAATTCGGCGCGCGCTCGATCCGGAACGGCGGTCCCGCCGCGATCTGTGGCTCCAGCCCGGCAGCCGCGGCGGGCGCTGGCGGCACAGGCGACACAGGCGGCCGCGATGCGGGTTCGGGTGCGGCGGCGGGCGCTGCAGCGGCCTCCGCGACCGGCGGCGCCGCTGCCGCGTGGCGGGCGCGGGCCCGCTCCCGCGGCGACAGCCCGTCGGCCCGGGATTCGGCGGCCGCAGCCACGGCAACAGGTTGTAGCGGCGACGGCGCGGGCGGCGCTTCGACCGAACGAGGCGGAGCGACCTCTGGCGCGACCTTTTGCGGCACAAGCGGCGCGGGCGTTGCCGTCCGCGCCTCGGCGGCCGAATCCGCGATGTAGCCGATGGTCTCGCCGACCGGGAGTTCGGTGTCGACCGCGGCGAGCGGCCCGGCGAGGTAGCCGGCATGGAAGGCCTCGACCTCCATGACGGCCTTATCGGTTTCCACTTCCGCGACGGCCTCGCCGGATTTCACGGCATCGCCCGGCTGCTTCAGCCACCTGGTCAGGCGGCCGTTGTTCATGGTGTCGGACAGCGCCGGCATGGTGACGGGCTGCTTCATCGCGCTGCCCTCACTGCTTGGCCGACTTGTGCAGGCCGCGGGCGGCGGCGACGATGTCGGGCACGCGCGGGATCGACGCCGCCTCGATCGCGCCGTTATACGCGATCGGAATGTCGAGGCCGGCGACGCGGCCGACCGGCGCATCCAGCGAGAAGAAGCAGCGCTCGCCAAGCGTGGCGGCGATCTCGCCGCCGACGCCGCCGAACCGGCTGTCTTCCTCGACGATCAGCAGCCGATGGGTCTTGTCGACGGACTTGGCGCAGGTGTCCCAATCGATCGGCGACAGGCTGCGCAGATCGATCACCTCCGCCTCGATGCCCTCCTTGGCGAGCTCGTTCGCCGCCTCCTGCGCCAGCAGCGCCATGCGCGAGTAGCTGACGATGGTCAGGTCGCGGCCGGGACGGCGCACCACCGCGCGATGCATCGGCGGCGCGTCGGCCAGCGTGTCCACCTCGCCCTTGCTGAAGTACAACAGTTCGTGCTCCAGCAGCACGATGGGTTCGTCGCTGGCGACGGCCTGGCGCAGTTGCCAGTAGGCGTCCTGCGGGGTCGAGGGCACCGCGACGCGCAGGCCGGGCACGTTCATGAACATCGATTCGAAGCGCTGCGCGTGCTGCGCGGCGAGCTGTCGCGCCACGCCTGTCGGCACCCGCACCACCAGCGGCATGGGAAACTGGCCGCCGGACATGAACGGAATCTTGGCGGCGGCGTTGACGATGGAGTCCAGCGCCAGCAGCGCGAAATTGATGGTCATGATCTCGACCACCGGCCGCATGCCCACGATCTCCGCGCCGACGCCGAGGCCGGTAAAGCTGTTCTCGGAGATCGGCGTGTCGCGCACGCGCGACTCGCCATACTTCGCGTAGAGACCTTCGGTGACCCGGTAGCTGCCGCCGTAGAGGCCGACGTCCTCGCCGAGCGTGAATACCGACTCGTCGGCTTCCATCTCCGCGTCCATGGCGCGATTGAGGGCCTGCCAGTAGAGCAATTCCTGTGACATGTTGGTGGCTCCCTAAATCAGCACTTCGCGGTGACGGTTGCAGTTGAGATGCCGCCAGGCGTCATCCATGGTCGGCTGCGGGCTCTGCAGCGCATAGGCGACGGCGTCGTCGACCGCCTTCTGCACCTCTGCCTTCAGGGCCTCGATTTCCTCATGCTCCACGTGTCCCTCGCTCAGCATGTGGGCGGTGAGGCGGGAGATGTTGTCGGCCCCCACCTCCGCCAGCTCCGAGGTGGTCGGATACTTCAGCTCGAGATTGCGGATGGTGATCGAAAGCGGGTCGATCGCCTGGTAGGCCTTGACCTCGACGGCCGGGCGGTAGCTGCCGGGATCGGCCATCGAATGGCCACGGTAGCGATAGGTCTCGCATTCGATGAACTGCGGACCCGAGCCGTGGCGGATGCGGCCGAGCGCGGCCTTGGTGGCGGCATGCACCTTCAGCACGTCCATGCCGTCGATCTTCTCGGCGGGGATATTGTAGGCGGCGGCGCGCTTGTACACCTCGGGCACCGCGGAATGGCGGTGGATTTCCGTGCCGATGGCATAGTGGTTGTTCTCGCACACGAACAGCACCGGCAGCCGCCACAGACCCGCCATGTTCAGCGACTCATGGAACGTCCCCTGGTTGACGGCGCCGTCGCCGAAGAAGCAGATCACCACCTCGGGGAGATTGCGCAGCATCACGCCGTAGGCGATGCCAATGGAAATCGGACAGCTCTCGCCGACGATCGCGTAGCCGCCCATGAACCGGCGCTCGCGGTTGAACATGTGCATCGAGCCGCCCATGCCGCCGGACATCCCGGTGGCGCGGCCGAACAGCTCGGCCATCACCTCGCGCGGCGGCACGCCGCGCACCAGCGCGTGAGCATGCTCGCGGTAGGTGCTGACGATGTAATCGGAGGGCGTCGCGGCGTTGATGACGCCGACGCCGACGGCCTCCTCGCCGGGATAGAGGTGAAGAAAGCCGACGATGTTGCCCTTGGTGTATTCCTCGGCGGCGCGTTCTTCGAACACGCGCGACAGCATCATGTCGTGCAGGAGCCGATGCAGGGTTTGGCGATCCATGGTTACAGCCTCATGTCGATGGAGGGTCGATCGAACGAAGGGGGCCTGACCGCCGGCGGCGGTCACGCGCTTCAGTGTCAGCGGCTACTTCGCCGGCTTCGCGGCATGGACCGCCCAGCCGGTCTCGCGGATGAACAGGGCCAGGACGGCCGCGATGATGATCGCCGCGATGCCGACGCTGCCGCCCTTGGCGAACACGTCGGTGGTCAGCGGGCCGCCGGCCTCGAGCTTCTGCAGCAGCCAGCCGAAGGCCGGAGCCGCGAACGCGCTC
>JBKQQE010000002.1:0-12579 GCA_052326245.1 Xanthobacteraceae bacterium
GCATACAGCGCCTCCAGCGCCTCGCGCGGCGACATCTCGTCCGGGTGCAGCGCCTCCAGCGCCTCCAGCAGCTTCTCCGCCGCGCTCGGGGGAGCCGCCTCCGGCGTGGCGCGCGCCGTGGTGGCGAACAGCGGCAGGTCGTCGGCGAGCGCGCGCGCGGTCGAGCCGCGGTCCTGGGCCTCGAGTTTCGCCAGCACGGTCTTGGCCCGCGCGATCACCGGGGGCGGCAGCCCCGCAAGCCGCGCCACCTGGATGCCGTAGCTGCGGTCGGCCGCGCCCGGCAGCACCTCGTGCAGGAACACCACCTCGCCGTGCCACTCCTTGACCCGGACAGTGGCATTGAACAGCCGCGGCAGCCGCGCCGACAGCGCGGTCAGCTCGTGGTAGTGGGTGGCGAACAGCGCCCGGCAGCGGTTGGCGTCGTGCAGATGCTCGATGGTCGCCCAGGCGATCGACAGCCCGTCGAAGGTGGCGGTGCCGCGGCCGATCTCGTCGAGGATGACCAGCGCCCGCTCGCCGGCCTGGTTGAGGATCGCGGCGGTCTCCACCATCTCCACCATGAAGGTGGAACGGCCGCGGGCGAGATCGTCGGCGGCGCCGACCCGCGAGAACAGCCGGTCGACCACACCGATGCGGGCGCGCCGCGCCGGCACGAAACTGCCGATTTGCGCCAGCAGCGCGATCAGCGCGTTCTGGCGCAGGAAGGTGGATTTGCCGGCCATGTTCGGCCCGGTGAGCAGCCAGATCTGTCCGTGCGACTGGCCGGGCGCCGGCGACAGATCGGAGGTGTTGGCGATGAAGGGCAGGCCGTCGCGCTTCAGCGCCTGCTCCACCACCGGGTGGCGGCCGCCCTCGATGGTGAAGGCAAGCGAGGCGTCGACCTCGGGCCGGACATAGTCATGGTCCACCGCGAGCTGCGCCAGCGCGGTTGCGACATCGAGCTTGGCGAAGGCATGCGCCGCGGCGCGCAGGTCGTCGCCGGCCTCGATCGCAGCGGCGGCAAGCCGCTCGAAGATCTCCAGTTCGAGGCCGAGCGCGCGCTCGCCGGCATTGGCGATCCTGGCCTCGATCTCGCCGAGCTCGGTGGTGGCGAAGCGGACCTGGCCGGCCAGCGTCTGGCGGTGGATGAAGCGGGCGTTCAGCGGCGCCGCCAGCAGCTTTTCGCCGTGCTGCGCCGTCACCTCGATGAAATAGCCGAGCACGTTGTTGTGGCGGATCTTGAGCGCCTTGACGCCGGTCTCCTCGGCGTAGCTCGCCTGCATCGCCGCCACCACCAGGCGGGACTGGTCGCGCAGCGCCCGGGCTTCGTCCAGCGCGGCGTCGTAGCTCGCGCGCACGAAGCCGCCGTCGCGCTTCATGAGCGGCAGATCGTCGGCGAGCGCGCGCGTCAGCTCGTGGGCGAGGTCGCGCGCCGGCCGATCGAGCGCCGCGGCGGCGGCGACGATCTCCGCCGGCGGCAGCATCATGCGCCCGATCACCGTGATCGCCCGGTCCGCCGCGGCGATGCCGTCGCGCAGCGCCGCGAGGTCGCGCGGGCCACCGCGCCCGACCGCGAGCCGCGCCAAGGCCCGCGTCAGGTCCGGCGCCGCGCGCAAGGTGGCGCGCAGCTCGGTGCGCGCAGCGGCGTCGGTGACGAAGGCCGCGACCGCGTCGAGCCGGCGCGCGATGGCGTCGGGTTCCGTCAGCGGCGCGGCGAGGCGCTGGGTCAGGAGCCGCGAGCCCGCCGCCGTCACCGTGGCGTCGATGGCATCCAGCAGCGAGCCGCGGCGCTCGCCCGAAAGCGTACGGGTGAGTTCGAGATTGGCGCGGGTGGCCGGATCGATGGCGAGCGTGGTGCCGGCGGCCTCGCGCGCCGGCGGCGACAGCGGCGGCCGCTTGCCGACCTGGGTGCGCTCGATATAGGTCAGCGCCGCGGCCGCGGCGGTGGCCTCGATCCGCGACATCGCGCCGAAGCCGTCCATGGTGGCGACCGCGAAATAGTCGCACAGCCGCCGCTCGGCGGTGGCGGAATCGAACACGTCGCGGGTCAGCGGCGTCACCGCCGGCAGCGACCGCAGCAGCGGCGCGAGTTCAGTGTCGCCGTACAGCGCGTCGCTGACGATCACCTCGGTGGGGTTGAGCCGCGCCAGCGTCCCGCCGAGCTCGCCGGTCGCGGCTTCGCCGACCGCGAATTCCGAGGTCGAGATGTCGATCCAGGCGAGCCCGATGCGGTCGCCGCCGGCGCTCGACGATCGGACGCGTGCCAGCGCCAGCAGGAAATTATTGGCCCGCGCGTCGAGCAGGTTGTCCTCGGTGAGCGTCCCCGGGGTGACTACCCGGACCACGGCGCGCATCACCACGCTCTTGTTGCCGCGCTTCTTCGCCGCCGCCGGATCCTCGGTCTGTTCGCACACCGCGACGCGATGGCCCTGGGCGATCAGGCGGTGCAGGTAGTCGTCGGATTTCTCCACCGGCACGCCGCACATCGGGATGTCCTGGCCGAGGTGCTTGCCGCGCTTGGTCAGCACGATGCCGAGCGCCCGCGAGGCGATTTCGGCGTCCTCGAAGAACAGCTCGTAGAAGTCGCCCATGCGGTAGAACAGCAGCAGCCCGGGATGGGCGGCCTTGATCTCCAGGTACTGTTCCATCATCGGCGTCAGCCGGCCGACGGTCTCGGCAGCCGGGTCGGCCGGCTCGGGGGGCGTGGAATGGATGGTCATGGCCGCAAACTAGCAAAGATTATCGGGCCGATCCCGCTGTTTGCCCGACAAAATGCGCGTTTTCCCCGCCGGCCTGCGCCGTTTGGGGCGCAATTCCGGCGATGCCATGCATGGCGCCCCGCGCAGATTCGCCGCTAGTGCTCCGATTCCGAAGTTCGCAAACCTTCCGGGCATCCCCTTATGCGAACTTCGGAATCAAAGGAGCACTAGCAATTTGTCATGCTTCTAGTGCCGCTTTCGATTTGAAGTCCCTGGACGAGATTGCTGCAGGCATGGCAGGGACTTCAAATCGGCGGCACTAGAGCAATTGCAATCCGTGCCGCCGCTTTCTAAGACTGCCGGCAACGAAACAGCAGCTCCCAGGGAGACCCACCATGCGCGATGTGTTCGTCTGCGACGCCGTACGTACCCCGATTGGCCGGTTTGGCGGCGCGCTCGCCAGGGTGCGGACCGACGATCTCGCCGCGACCCCGATCAAGGCCCTGATGGCCAGGCACCCCACCCTCGACTGGGCGCAGCTCGACGAAGTCTATTTCGGCTGCGCCAACCAGGCCGGCGAGGACAACCGCAACGTGGCGCGGATGGCGCTGCTGTTGGCTGGATTGCCCGAGGCGGTGCCCGGCATCACGCTGAACCGGCTGTGCGCCTCCGGGCTGGATGCGGTCGGCGCCGCCGGGCGCGCCATCCGCGCCGGCGAGATCGAGTTCGCCATCGCCGGCGGCGTCGAATCCATGACGCGCGCGCCGTTCGTGTTCGGCAAGGCCACCGAAGCGTTCCAGCGCAGCGCCGAGACCTTCGACACCACCATCGGCTGGCGCTTCATCAACCCGCTGATGAAGAAGCAGTATGGCGTCGACTCCATGCCGGAGACCGGCGAGAACGTCGCCGCCGAGTTCCAGGTGACGCGCGCCGACCAGGACGCGTTCGCGATCCGCTCCCAGCAGCGCGCGGGCCAGGCCATCGCCTCGGGCTATTTCGCCGAGGAGATCACGCCGGTGATGGTGCCGGGCGGCAAGGCCGGTCCCGTCGCGGTGGACAAGGACGAGCATCCGCGCCCGGAGACCACGCTGGAGGGCCTGTCGAAACTGAAGACTCCGTTCCGCGATCCCGGCACGGTGACTGCCGGCAACGCCTCCGGCGTCAATGACGGCGCCGCGGCGATGATCCTCGCTTCCGAAGCCGCTGTGAAGCGCCACGGCCTCACCCCGCGTGCGCGCATCCTCGGGCTGGCCTCCGCCGGCGTGCCGCCGCGGATCATGGGGATCGGCCCGGTGCCGTCCACCCGCAAGCTGATGGAGCGGCTGGGGCTGAAGATCAGCGCCTTCGACCTGATCGAACTCAACGAAGCCTTCGCCTCGCAGGGGCTGGCGGTGCTGCGCCAGCTCGGCGTGCCGGAGGACGGCGACTTCGTCAACCCGCATGGCGGCGCCATCGCGCTCGGCCATCCGCTCGGCATGAGCGGCGCCCGGCTGGCGCTGACCGCCATCCACGGGCTGGAGAAGCGCGGCGGCAAGCTCGCGCTCGCCACCATGTGCGTCGGCGTCGGCCAGGGCGTGTCGCTGGCGCTGGAGAAGGTGAACTGAGCGGGGGCGCGTGGCAACCTCATACGCCGCGCGTTATCTCCAAGAAAGCCGGAGCCAGGTGAACACCATGCGTCCTGGACTTCGTTCCCGCATTCGCGGGTACGCGTTATTTCCGGAAACTCTGTTGCACATCTGATACAGCCGCAATGTCCCGGCCTTGGTAGATTGGGTTGCATTTTTTGGAGTCGACGCCGTGAAGATGATCCTGCTGGCAAGTTCGGCGCTGGTCGTTGGCGGGCAGGCGTTTGCGGCCGATCTTTCGGCCAGAATGCCGGTCAAAGCGCCGCCGGTGGTCGCCGCTGTTCCCTATACCTGGACCGGCTGCCACGTCGGCGGCAATGTCGGCGCAGGGTGGGACCGGACGAATTTTTCGGATCCGGGCACGTTTGCCACGCCCTTTTTCGGCCCACCAGCCCTGCAGCAGAACATTGCCCCGTTGGGAAGCTCGATCGGCGTCAATGGTGGCGCAGGCGTTGTGGGGGGCGTCCAGGCCGGCTGCGACTATCAGTTTGCCGACCATTGGGTGATCGGGCTCGGCGGCGACTTCGCCCTGGCCGATATTCGCGGGGTCGGCAGCGATCCATTCTTCTCCGGCAAGAACAACAACCCGATAACGCTGTCGACCCGGACCAACACGCTCGCCAGCGTGACCGGCAGGGTCGGCTACGCCTGGGACCATTTCCTGCTTTATGGCAAGGGCGGCGCGGCGTGGGCTCACGACCGGTACGGCCTGCAGAATCTGGATACCCTCAACGGCAACTTCTGTTTCAACGCAGGGTTTGTCGCCTGCAATCCCAACGGGAGCACGACTCGCGCCGGATGGACCGCGGGCGCCGGACTCGAGTGGGCGTTTACCAGCGACTGGTCGGCACTGCTCGAGTACGACCACTACGGCTTTGGCGGAAAGAACGTCCTGTTCAACGATCCGAACGGCCCCCCCGTTCCTGCCGTGCTCAACATCAAGCAGGACCTCGACGTGGTCAAAGTCGGCATCAACTATCGTTTCTGGTCGCCCGCACCCGTTGGCGCGCGCTACTGATGATGGCCTGATCGACGCCGCGCATTCGTGCCGGCTCCAACATTCGCCGCAGTCAAACTCCACCGCGTCACGCGGTTGACGCCGGGCCGCGCGCCGGCCGGCGCTCTGCGTCGGAAAGCCGATTCAGGATGCGGCTTCCGATCGTCGTGTGGCGGAATGCGCGGTAGCCATCGCGGGTCCAGCTGACCGAGCATCTGTCGATCGAGGTGCCGTCCGCATGCGACTTGACCGGCGTTTCCGCGGTCTCGTCCTTTTGCCAGCCGAGCTTGAGAAGGTAGCGCAACGTCACTTGATTGCGCAGCAGGATCGAAGCCCTGACCCTCTTGATCCCGACCTCGTCGAACAGGAAATCCAGCACCGGAACGAAGACGTCGGTGGTGGCGCCTCGGTTTCGATGCTCAGGTTCGCCGATCACGGCATTCACCAAGGCTTCGCGCGCCGCGTGGTCGATGTCCAGCCTGACGAATCCGACGTGAAGGCGGGTCCCCATCTCGAAAATGCCGAGCAGCAGCTGCGACCTCTGATCGAACTGCTTGATGTAGTCGGCGATGTCGCTCTTCTGCAGCGTTCGCGGCGGCGAATTCAGCACGTGAACGGCCCAGGGGTCCGAAAGCCAGCCCGCCCAGCGGTCTGATGCATCCTCCCGCTTGATGGTACGCGCAAAATACCTGCCGCACCGGAACCAGAGGTCCTTCCTGGCGGGTCTGGCGGGCCGCGGGGTTTGCATGACCGTCCCTCTTGTTCGCCTCACCGCGGAGGCGGCATCGGTCAATTCGATCGGCGAAATCTAGCTGGAAAGCCCGGCGTCTATCAATCCGGCAGCGGCGGCCAACCCTCGACCGGTCGCTTGCGGCGCCCGCATCACCGCGCTCCGAGGCCGCCGCGACGTGTCGCAGGAGGTGCACTGATCGGCTGCGATACCCGCGCCTGCAATTCGGGGCCGTCGTCCCCGCGCAAGCGGGGATCCAGTAAACACCACGCTGTTGGCGAGTACTGGGTTCCCGCTTTCGCGGGAACGACCACCGAGTTTGTTGACCTTCGGAACTAATCCATCACCGCGGCGTGGTCGGGCGCCTGCGCCTGGGCGCGCAGCGCCGAGCGGGTCGAGCCGATCATCAGCGCCAGCGGCACCGCGCACATGGTCACCAGCATCACCAGCTGGTAGTCGCGCGCGAACGCGATGATCTGCGCCTGCATCGCCAGCACGCCGTCCATCAGCGCGCGCCCGGCGTCGGTGTTCATGTCGATCAGGCGGGCCACGTCCGGCATCTTCATGGCGTCGTTGAACGGCGTGATGTTCTCGTTCAGCACCGCATAGGCGCGGCGGCCGCCCTCGGTCAGCTGCGCGATCACCACCGAGATGCCGATCGAGCTCGCCACATTGCGCACCAGCGTCAGCATCGAGGTGCCGTCGGTGCGCAGGTGGTTGGGCAGCGTCATGAACGCCACCGTGCTGAGCGGAACGAACACCAGGCCGAGCCCGAAGCCCTGGGCGATGCTGGTGACGACGATGGTCGGCACGCCGGTCTGGTCGGTCCAGCCGGTCATCGCGAACAGCGACACCGACATCGTCGACAGCCCGGCCATGATCAAGGTGCGGGCCTCGATGTAGCGCATCACCCGCCCCACCATCATCATCGCCAGGAAGGTGCCGCAGCCGCGGGTCGCCAGCAACAGGCCCGCGGTCATGATCGGATAGCCGATCACGTTCTGCAGGTAGGGCGAGGCCAGCGCCATGGTCGAGAACAGCACCAGCCCCATCACCGACATGAAGACGCAGCCGCCGACGAAGTTGCGGTCCTTGAAGATCGCGAACTGGATGAAGGGCCGTGCCGTGGTCAGCGAATGCGCGAAGAAGTAGTAGAAGCCGGCGATCGCGACCACCATCTCGGCGACGATCTCGCGGGATTCGAACCAGCCGAGCTGCTCGCCGCGATCGAGCGCGATCTGCATCGAGCCGATGCCGACCGCGAGCGCGCCGAAGCCGAACCAGTCGAAGCGCAGCTCGGCGTTCTTCTTGGTCTCGTCCATGAACGCCATCAGGCCGAGCACGGTGACGGCGCCGAACGGCAGATTGACGAAGAACACCCAGTGCCAGGAATAGGATTCCGTCAGCCAGGCGCCGAGCGAGGGGCCCATGATCGGGCCCATCATCACGCCCATGCCCCAGATCGACATCGCCTTGGCGCGCTCGTGCAGCGCGTAGGAGTCGAGCATCACCGCCTGCGACAGCGGCACCAGCGCGGCGCCGAACACGCCCTGCGAGAGCCGGAACAGCACCATCTGGTTGATGTCCTGGGCGAGCCCGCACGCCACCGAGGCGACGGTGAAGCCGGCCGAGCAGAGGATGAAGATGCGCTTGCGGCCGAACCGGTTGGCGATCCAGCCGACCGGCGCGGTCATGATCGCGGCGGCCACGATGTAGGAGGTCAGCACCCAGTTGATCTGGTCCTGCGAGGCCGACAGCGTGCCCTGCATGTAGGGCAGCGCCACGTTGGCGATGGTGGTGTCGAGCGCCTGCATGATGGTCGCCGTCATGGCGCAGATCGTCACCATGTTGCGATGAAAGCCAGGGACCGCCGCCGAGGAGGAGGCGGCGGCGGTCACTGGTCGTTCTCCTCGGTCTCTTGCGCGACCGCGGGAGAGAAGCCGAGCAGGCCGGCGAGGCTGCGCTGGTGGCCGGTGTCGATCCAGACATAGGCGCTCATGCCGGCCTTCAGCTTGCGCACCATGCGGTCGCCGCCGTCGAACACGATCCGCACCGGCACGCGCTGCACCACCTTGACGAAGTTGCCGGTGGAGTTCTGCGGCGGCAGGATCGCGAATTGCGCGCCGGTGCCGGGGCTGAGCGAGCCGACCACGCCCTTGAATTCATGGTCCGGGAATGCGTCCACGCTCACGGTGACCGGCTGGCCGCGGGCGATATAGGTGAAGTCGGATTCCTTCAGGTTGGCGTCGACCCACGGCGCGTTGGTGTCGATGATGCTGAACACCGGCGTGCCGGCGGGAATGAAGCGGCCGAGCTGGATCGAGTCGACTTGCGTCGCGACGCCGTCGATCGGCGCCCGCAGCACGGTGTGGTCGAGATTGCGCCGCGCGTCGGTGAGCGCGGCGGCGGCCTGCCGGTAGGGCGGAAACTGCTCCAGCGGCAGGTCGGGATTGTTGAGCAACTGGTTCCTGGTGCTGGCGATCTGCTGCTGCAGGTACTCGAACTGCGCCCGCGCCGTCACCAGCGAGGTGTGGGCGTTGTCGAGGTCGAGCTGCGAGCCGAAGCTGCTCTTCACCAGCGAGGTCTTGCGCTCGACGTCGCGCTGCTTGAGGTCGACGCCCTGCTGCGCCAGATCCAGCATCTGCGAGAAGGCCTGGTAGTTGGTCTTCAGGTTGTTGAAATTGGTCTTCGCCGTCTCCAGCGCCGCTTCCGCCTGCTGCACCGCCATGCGGTAGGGCTCGGAATCGATCTCGAACAGCTCGTCGTTAGCCTTGACGCGCTGGCCCTCCTTGACCACCACCTTGAGAATCTTGCCGGAGACGTCGGGTGTGATCAGAACCTTCTGCGCGCCGACATAGGCGTCGTCGGTGGTGGCGTAGCGCCCGCCCGAGAGATAGAACATCACGCCGCCGACGATCGCCAGGATCGGCACCACCACCAACAGCAGGGTGCGGCGGCGCGCGCGCAGCCGCTTGGCCAGGCTCGGCCTCGACGGCGCGGCCGGTTTCGGGGCCTGGTCGGGCGGAAATTTCAGCACGGGATCAGCCATAGCTCTGGGCCTTCTTGTGGTCGGCGACGTCTTGCAGCGCGTCGCGCACGTTGTCCTTGATGGTCTGCAGCTGGGCGACCAGGTCGTCGGCGCCGGCGGTGCCGAGGTGGCCCAGCGCGACTTCGGTGATGTCGCCGCGCAGCTCGGCGAGCTTGGCGAGCAGCGGCCGCGCCGCGGGCAGCAGATAGAGCCGGTTGGCGCGGCGGTCCTGGGCGTCGTCGCGCCGTTCGATCAGGCCGTTGTCGGCGAGCCGGTCGATCAGCCGGGTCAGCGTGATCGGCTGCATCTCCATCAGCTCGGCGAGCTCGGACTGCTTCAGCCCCTCGGTGCGCTCGAGCTTCGCCAGCACCGCCCACTGCGCGCGGGTGATGCCGTAGCGCGACGCCAGCTTGTCGGCGTAGAGCCGCAGCATGCGTTGGGTCTCGAACAGGGCGAACAGGAAATCGGGGTTCAGTCGCGGCATCGGCTATCAGTCCTTAGTATGAATTTTTGATATAATAAGCTTGCTTATGAACGCCGCGACCCCCAATGCGTCATGGTGCCCCTACGCGCCCTGCATGCCCGGTAAAAAATGAGTTAATTCAGGGGGGGGCCGACTTAGGCCGCCCAGAGCGCCGTGCTTTTGCGAAGGCCCGGGCAGGCCGAGCGCTGGCGAAGAGCGCCCGGGGCAAAGTGTTCTTTATCGTCATGCCCGCGCTTGTCGCGGGCATCCACGCCTTCACTGCCTTGCAGCGAGAAAGACGTGGATGGCCGGGACAAGCCCGGCCATGACGAGCTTTTCAATAGATTCTGATGCTTGCGTCTTGGGTCGAATTGTTACGATCACGAACAAACCTCAAGCCCACTCCACCCCGGACGCTTCCGCGAGGTCCAGCGTTGAGTGCTTGCCGATGGCGTCGAAATGCTGGTCCAGGAAGCGGCGGGCGGCGCGCTGGCCGGCGCGGTGGAGGAGTTCGAGGAAGTCGAAATCGGTCTTCATCTTGCTGCTGCCGGCGAGCCGGGTGCCGAGCGCGCCGAGATCGATGCGGTGGATGTTGAGTTTGCGGTACTGGCCCTTGCCGCTGCCGCGCGGCAGGTGGCCGTCGTCGATCAGCTGGTTGACGAAGTCCATGCTGCGCAGCTCGGAAATCAGCGCCGAGTTGAAGGTGATTTCGTTCAGCCGGTTGAGGATCTCGGCCGAAGTGCGCGGCGTGGTGGGGCGCGTCACCGGGTTGATCTGCACCACCAGCACGTCGTCGGCGTCGGTGGCGTGCAGGAACGGAAAGATCGCGGGATTGCCCATGTAGCCGCCGTCCCAGTACGGGATGCCGTCGATCTCCACCGCGCGGAACATGAACGGCAGCGCCGCGGAGGCCATCACCACGTCCACGGTGATTTTCTCCCGCGAGAAGATGCACAGCCGCCCGGTGTGGACATTGGTGGCCGAGATGAAGAGGTCGAGGTCGCAGTTGCGCACCGCCTCGAAATCCACCGACCGCGCGATCAGGCCGCTCAGCGGATTGATGTCGAAGGGGTTGAGCTCGTAGGGCGAGAAATAGCGCGACATCGCCTCGAACCAGTTCTGCATCGGGGTGGCGGCGAACGGCATCATCGACAGCATGCGGTCGGTCATCGCGCGCTGCACCGGCGGCAGCGCGCCGCCGGCGCTGGCCGCGCGCCAGAACTCCGACATCCGCTTGCGCGCCTCGTCGGCTCCCCCGCGCACCAGCCCGTCGGCGATCATCACCGCATTGACCGCGCCGGCGGAGGCCCCGGAGATGCCGGTAATCTCCAGCCGGCCGTCGGCTAGCAAATGGTCGACCACCCCCCATGTAAAAGCCCCGTGGGCGCCGCCGCCCTGGAGCGCGAGGTTGATCTTCTTGACCGAGGGGCGCGACGCCACCGCGCTGACGCGCTTGGTCCAGTTGGCGAGGCCGTCGAGATAGGATTTCAGGGTGGTTGGCACGGTTGAGCTTCCAGTGGGCGCGGCGGCAGGGGCGGCGCCGTCGCGGGAACACCATGGTTACCACGGTATCGCGTTCCTATTGCGACGCAACCAAAGTTACCGCAACGCAATAAATTTACCGGACTTGAACTCTCGACCTACAGACAGGTTCTGACCAGACGGGTATGGGTCTGGTACCCAGTTTCCGAAGCCCTTTGCTATTCGAAGTTCGCAAAAGGGGTTGCCGCAATGGATTGCGAACTTCGAAAAGCGGGCACTTGCCATGATGCAGTCAAAGCCGATTTTCCCCGCCCCGGATCATGACCACGGCCGCTGCGCCGACGAAGGGCTGCGCCACGCCGAGCAAGTCTGCGACGGCCGCGGCCAGAGATTCACGCCGATCCGCCGCCGGGTGCTGCAGGCGATGCTGGCCAGCCATCGACCGCTCGGCGCCTACGAGATCATCGACCGCCTCGCGGAAGCGATGCCGCGGCCGGCGCCGATCACGGTCTACCGCGCGCTCGATTTCCTGATGCAGAACGGCCTCGTGCACCGGATCGAGAGCCGCAACGCCTATCTCGCCTGCGCCCACAATCACGACGCGATGTCGACGGTCGCCTTCCTGATCTGCGACCGCTGCGGCCTGGTCGGCGAGGTGCCCGCCACGCCGATCGCGAGCTCCATCAACGAGGCGGCGCGTGGCAGCGGCTTCGCCGCGAAAATGTCGGTGGTCGAGATCACCGGCACCTGCGCGCATTGCCGGCCCAACGCCACCGACCAACAATAAGAACAAGAGCCAGCGAAACCTTCATGTCAGTTCAAGACGTCTCAACAGCGCGCGTCGGCCGCCCGCTCACCCTCGGCGCCGTCGCGGTGATGCTGGTGCTGTGCCTCAGCTGGGGCTTCAACCAGGTCGCCGTCAAATTGGCGCTGCCCGACATTCCGCCGCTGACCATGGCGACGCTGCGCTCGATGGGCGGCCTCGTGGTGGTGCTGCTGGTGGCGAGGCTGCGCGGCATCGACATCTTCAAGCGCGACGGCACGCTCAAGGCGGGACTGTTCGCCGGCGTGCTGTTCGGGCTGGAATTCGTCGTGATCTATCGCGGCCTGGTGTGGACCAGCGCCAGCCGCGCCGTGGTGTTCCTTTACGTGGCGCCGTTCGTGGTGGCGCTGGGGTCGTTTCGGCTGGGCGAGCGGCTCGGCCCGGCGCAATGGGGCGGGCTGGCGCTGTCGTTTGCCGGCGTGGTGCTGGCGATCGGGGTTCCACAGGCCGGGGTCGACACCCACACCATTGTCGGCGACCTGATGATCGTGGTCGGCGGCATCCTGTGGGCGGCCACCACGCTGGTGGTCAAATTGTCGCCGCTGCTGCACGCGCCCGCCGAGAAGACCCTGGCCTATCAGCTCGCGGTGTCGATCCCGATCCTGGGGGTGGGGGCGCTGCTGTCGGGCGAACAGATCTCCGCCGTGCCCGGGCCGGTTGCGCTTATGTCATTGGCATATCAGACGTTTTGGGTTGTCGGCCTGACCTTTCTGTTCTGGTTCATGCTGGTGCGGACCTATTCCGCCAGCAAAT
>JBKQQE010000003.1:0-15524 GCA_052326245.1 Xanthobacteraceae bacterium
CTGGTCACGATCACGATCATGAACGCGGCGGTAGGTATCGCCGCGGGACTGGCGATGTGGATCGCGGGGGTGGGCGACCCGATCCTTTGGGGGGCGGTAGCGTTTCTGCTGAACTACGTGCCGATCCTCGGGCCCGCCCTGGGCGTGCTGATCTTTCTGCTCGCGGGCCTGCTGACCCACGACACGCTCTGGCAGGCATTGCTTCCCGCGGGGCTCTACCTTGGACTTCATTTGATCGAGGGCGAGGCGGCAACGCCGATGCTGTTGGCCAGACGATTCACCCTCAATCCCGTGCTCGTCATCCTCTCGCTGGTGTTTTGGTTCTGGATGTGGGGGGTGCCTGGCGCGATCCTCGCGATGCCCATGCTGGCGATTACCAAGATCATCTGCGACCGTATTCAGTCGCTGGCCGCATTTGGTCACTTCCTTGAAGGGTGATACCCGAGGCGATGGACGCGGCAATTGCCGGCAGTGGCGTGCTCTCGAGACCCAGCCCGCCGCCGCCATAGTAGCCTGTGCCGTAAAATGGTCCGCCGTCATCTATTCAAAAGCCATCTGCGAAATACTGTTGATCCAAATCAACGACGACCACCAGTTCAGCCCGCAGCCTGTTTCGTTCACGGAGTAAGAACCGGAGGATACAACCATGGACAAGGATCGGGTCGTCGGATCGGCGAAACAAATCAAGGGTGCAGTCAAGCAGGTGGTGGGCAAGGCGGTCGGCGACGCCAAGCTGGAGGCGGAAGGTAATGCTGACAAGATTGAAGGTCACGTTCAAAACGCCCTCGGCGGCGTCAAGGATGCGCTCAAGGGAAAATAGGTCGGCTAAGAGCATATTTTCGCGTTAGCCTTGGGACCTCGCCCATAAGCCTCAAGAGCTAAAAAACTATCGTCACAAAGCAAAATGGCCCCTCTCAAAGGGGCCATTCGTCTTGCGGTTTTTTTATCGATCACATTTCGCCGTGGTGATGATGGTGGTGGTGATGGCGATGATGATGATGCTCCCCCTTGGCTTTGGCTTCAGCACCCGGGATCGAAGAGAAGGAGAACGCGATGGCAGCGAGGGCGGCCAAGACGAAAGCACACTTATTCATAGAATTCTCCATCGGTTAAACTTCTTTGACGTAGAGAGGATGGCGAAGGTTGTTCCCCGCGTCAAATGGATATCCGAGCAAGCGGCGATAGATCGTGTGCACGAAGCCATCGGCGCGGTTGTGAGACGCGGCGCCTATTGATCGGAAGGCCGTCCTGTCGGCTGATGTGCTGAGGAAATGCCGCTGCCTTCATGCCCCTACCTCAGTCGGTCGCGGACGAAATCACCTTGGGTCAGCAGGAGGTGGGTTCAGTTTCCGGAATAGTATGGCAGCTTAGATTTCTCACAATACAGATCAGCCCAGCCGGACTTGCAGCCGATGGACGGCGCCGTCGTCTTTGAGCGGGACGGAAAGCGGCCGCGCGGCGATCGTCGCACCATCGAGTTCCGCCGCCGCGACGCCTCGCTGCACGCTTTGCGGGTTCTCGACAACGATCACGTACCGTGACTTGCCGTGGCGGAGGGTGATCTCGAAACGGGGCCAGGACTCGGGAATGCAGGGGTCAAGGCGCAGGACGCTGCCCTCGATGCGAAGTCCAAGGATGCACTCGATGCCAGCGCGCTGCATCCAGCCGGCCGAGCCCGTATACCAGGTCCAGCCGCCGCGCCCGACATGGCCGGGTGCGGCGTAGACGTCGGCGGCGACGACATAGGGCTCCGCCTTGTAGCGGTGCATGTCGATGCGCGTTCTTGCGTGGTTGATCGGATTGAGCATCCAGAAGAGCGCCGCTGCCTTATCGCCCTCTCCGAGTTCGGCAAAGGCCATCACGGACCAGAGCGCGGCATGGGTGTACTGCCCTCCATTCTCGCGAATGCCCGGCGGATAGCCCTTGATATAGCCGGGGTCGAGCGGCGAGCGGTCGAAGGGCGGCGTGAACAGCAACGCCAACCCGTCGTGGTGCAGGATCAACTCCCGGTCGACGGCCCTCATACCTTGGGCCGCACGGTCGGGCCGCGCCGCGCCGGAGATCACTGCCCAGGATTGGGAAATACAGTCGATGCGGCACTCTTCGTCCGTTGCCGAGCCGAGCGGAGTGCCGTCGTCGAACCAGCCGCGCCGATACCAGTCCCCGTCCCAGGCTTCATGTTCCAAGGCAGTCTTCAGCGCCCGCATGTGTTTCCGCCAGTCCGCCGCGCGCGTCGCGTCACCGCGCGCATCGGCGACGGCTGCGAAGGCGTCGAGAGCGGCATGTAACAGCCAGCCAAGCCAGCCGCTCTCGCCGCGGCCGCCTTCGCCGACGCGGTTCATGCCGTCGTTCCAATCGCCACCACCGATCAGCGGCAGGCCATGGCTGCCGACCGCAAGGCTTGCGTCCAGCGCGCGGGCACAATGCTCGTAGAGGCTGGCGGTCTGGTCCGAGACGGTCGGCTGGAAGAAGCTGTCGCTCTCGCCTGGCTGCAGCGCCTGGCCGGTCAGGAAGGGCACGACTTCATCGAGCACGAGGGCGTCGGCGGTGACTCTCACATAGTGCGCGACGGCGTAGGCGAGCCACACGCGGTCGTCCGATATGCGCGTGCGCACGCCCTGGCCTGAATGCGGAAGCCACCAGTGCTGGACATCGCCCTCGACGAACTGGCGGCTCGCGGTTCTGAGGAGATGTTCGCGGGTTATCGATGGGCGGATCGTGGCGAGCGCCATGCAGTCCTGCAACTGGTCCCGGAAGCCATAGGCGCCGCTGGCCTGGTAGAAACCCGATCGCGCCCAGACGCGGCAGGCCAGCGTCTGGTAGGCGAGCCAGCCGTTGAGCATGATGTCCATCGAGCGGTCCGGAGTCTTGACCTGGACTGCGCCGACGATCTCGTCCCAAAATCCACGGACTTCGGTGAGCACGGCGTCCAGGTCGGCCTGACGGTAGCGCGCGATCAGCGACCGCGCCTTTTCCTCGTCCTCGGCATCGCCCAGGAAGAAGATGATTTCGGCAACACCGTTCGGCTCGATCTCGACCCTGGTCTGGAGAGCGGCGCAGGGATCGAGTCCAGAGCCGACCCGCCCCGAAAGCGGAGTCCCGTTAATCAGGGCCGCCGGCCAGGCGAGCGCGCCGTTACGGCCGATGAACTCCCGTCGATCACCCGTCCAGCTCGTTTGACGCCCGGCCAGGTCCGCGAAAGCGGAGCGCCTCGCGAAGGCCGGATTCCACAGGTTGTTTGCGAGCATCGCCCCGCTTTCCGGATCGATGCGCGTGGTTATCGATGGCGCCGCCGCGCTGCGGGACGCACCAAGAACCCACTCCACATACGCCGTCACCGACAGCCGTCTGGTGTGCCCCGAAAGATTGCGCATTCTCAAGCGCGAGATCTTCACCGGATCGGCGAGCGGCACATACTCCAGTAGCTCCGCATCGATATCATGTGAGGTGTGCTCGAAACGGCTGTAACCCCATCCATGGCGTGCCGAATAGGTGGCTGCTTCGTCCCGGATCGGCAGCGCCGTGGGGCTCCAGAGACGTCCAGTCTCCTCATCCCGAAGATAGAAGGCTTGGCCCGGTTGATCAGTGACTGGATCGTTGGACCAAGGCGTCAGCTGATGCTCGCGGCTGTTCACGGACCAGGCGTAGCCGCCACCTTCCGCTGACACCAGGAACCCGAAGTTAGGATTAGCGATCACATTGATCCACGGCGCCGGCGTCGATTGGCCCGGGCCGAGGATTGTAACGTACTCGCGGCCGCCCTCGGCGAAGCCACCCAGGCTGTTGAAGAACTCCACGCCAGACGGCCGTCGTGAGAACTGAAGCTCGGAGGTGGGCAGAGCGCGCTCGGCTATGACCCTGGGCCAAGGTCTCGCTTCGGGCGCGCGCTCAACCTGATCGGCGAGCCGTCCGCGCGCTCCCACCAGGATAACACGCGCGACGGACGCAAGAAGACCGAGCGCCTCCGGCGAGGTCAGGTCGGCGCGCAGCATGAAGGTGTGCCCGGGTGGTCCATCTTCTCCAATCTGGGGCCGGGACTGGCTGGCCCTCACCAGGGTCTCCAGCGCGATCTGGAGATCCTGAACGTAGGAGGAGGCGAGCTCGTTGACAACAACCAGGTCCACCGCAAGTCGTTTCATCCGCCAATATTCCACCGCCTGGAGCGCCTCGCGCGCGACGTTGAGTTGGTCGATGTCGGAGATGCGGACCAGGATGATTGGCAGATCACCAGATATGCCCATACCCCACAAGCCTGGCTGCCCACCACTCCCGCTTTCGATGGTTTCCGACGGCGAGCGGAGCACGGGCGCGGCGTAGACGAGGTGACCCGCCAGCCGCTGGTATTGCCCTGCCTCGCCGCGAGTAATGCCGAGATGGTGCAATTGTACTTGGGCTTGCGTCCAGGCGAGTGCGGCGGCGCGCGCGAAGGCGCCGATATCGTGGTGCTTGTCGGCAAGATCAAGGATCTCCTGGCGTGAGGAGGCGACCATCGTCCAGAAGTCGATCCGTGCCGTTGCACCCGGTGCGATCCGCACCCGGCGGCGCAGGGAAAATATTGGATCGAGCACCGCACCGGTCGAACTGGTGAGAGGCCGTCCGTCCATCACTGCGCCCGGTGCGCGAATACTGCCGCCGCGCCCCAGGAACCGCGCGCGATCGGTCTCGAACTCGCGCTTGCCCGCCGCTATTCCGTCGACAACCGCCAGGTGCGCAGCCCAGACCTGCGGCTCGGTGGGCGCGCGCCGCCGCCTCGTCGCCAATAGGACGCCGAGGCCAGCGAGATGCTCGGTCTCGACGAACAGTTTCGAGAACGCGGGGTGCATCACGTCCGCGGCCTGCGGTGCCAGAGCCAATTCGATGCAGGAAGTTACTTCAATCTCGCGAAGTCGATCGCCGAGGTTGGAGATGGTCACGCGGCGCACTTCCGCATCGTCTTCGGCGGAAACCAGCACCTCCAGGGTGGTCACCAGCGTCCCGTCCCGACGCGTGTACTCGGCGCGATCCTCGTTGTAGGTGACCTCATAAGCCTCAGGCTCGGTACCGATTGGCTGGTAGGTCGCCGACCAGACCTTGCCGCTCGCGGTGTCCCTCAAGAAGACGTACGAGCCCCAATCGTCGCAGGTGGCGTCCTCTCGCCAGCGCGTCACAGCCAGGTCGCGCCAGGTACTGTAGCCGGACCCGGCCGCCGTAAGCATCACGGAGTAGCGGCCGTTCGACAGCAGCTGCGTGGCCGGCGTAGCGCTGTATGGACTGGCCTTTCGCCAAGTGCCCGGTCCTTCGATCTGGCGGATCCTGGCCGCCGACGTTGCATCCGAGACCAACGGTGGAGTCGCTGTGACCTCGCGTGGCACGCGCTCTTGCAGAAGCAACTCTGTCGCCTGAACGATCGGCTCGGCATGGAAGCGGTTTCGCATCACGCCGTCCAGCAGGGCATCGGCGATCGCGGTGATCGTCATGCCTTGGTGGTGGGCCATGAAAGCGCGCACAATGGCGACGCGATCTCCGTCCGGCACCCGGGCTCGCGTGAAGTCCAGCGCCTCGTAGAAACCGTAACGGCCGCGGGCGCCGAGAGCCTCGAGCCGCTCGAAGTTCTGCACGGCGGCCCGAGGGTCGACCATGCTCGCCAGGGCGGTGGCGTAGGGAGCGACCACGGCATTGTCCGCCAGCCCTCGCTTCAGGCCGAGGCCTGGAATGCCGAAGTTGGAGTATTGGTAGGTGAACTCCAGGTCTTTCGCGTTGTAGGCGGACTCCGACACGCCCCATGGCATCCGCATCGCCGTTCCGTACTCGATCTGGCGGCCGACGATCAGCCGGTTGGTCTGCTCGATCAAGCTCTCGGCTGGCGCCCTCATGACGATGGAAGGCATCAGGTACTCGAACATCGAGCCCGACCACGAGATCAGTGCTGCGCCATTTGCTACCGCAGTCACCGCACGGCCCAGCCGGAACCAATGCCGCGCCGGTGCGTCCCTCTTGGCGATGGCCAAGAAGCTTGCGAGCCTCGCCTCCGAGGCGAGAAGGTCATAACAGCGCGGATCGAGCTCGCCCTCAGACACCCTATATCCGATTGAGAGCAGCAGCCGGTCGGGGTCGAGCAGGAAGTCGAACTCCATCGACAGCGCTGTCGACCGCGCGGCTTTCGCCAGCGATTTCAGCCGCGCCTCCAGCGCGGCTGTCGCGCTGAGATCGCGCCGATGACTTTCTATGCAGGCACCTACTGCATCCGCCCAGAACTGCAGGTCCGCGCCCGCCTGATCGCTTTCCTCGAGCACGGTCTGATGGACGGCGTCGGCCAGGATCGCGGCTTGTTCGGAAAGCTCCGCGAGCCGCTGTTCGATATCAATGGCGCATGCGCTCGTCTGAAGCAGGCCAGACGCCAGCCGTCCGATCTCGTCATCGAGCCGCCGCCATGACACCGCCTGGGATTTGCGCCGGTCGCGCAACCGGCGAGCCTCGTCCCGGACCAGGTCGAGAGTATCCGCCGCGCCTTGCATGCGCTGCTGTTCCGCTATGACGGAGGTGCTCCACTCACTGCATGCGTTGGCGAGCGCGATCAGGTGTCCAGCAAGGTTCCCGCTGTCGACAGCGGATACGTACTGCGGATCGAGCGGACGCAGGTCACGTGTATCGTACCAATTGAAGAAGTGCCCCCGGTGCTTCGCCAGCCGATCCATGGTCGCGAGCGTCGCCTCGAGCCGCTCCACCCCCTCGAGGGTCCCGATCCATCCGAAATCCCGCGCGCACGCCACCGACAGCAAATAGAGGCCGATATTGGTCGGCGATGTGCGATGGGCTACCACGAACTCTGGAGCTTCCTGCAAATTGTCTGGCGGAAGCATGTTGTCGATTGCTGTGACCGATGCTTCGAAGAAGCGCCACGTCCTTCGGGCGATACGGCGCAAACAATGCGCGTCGGCTTCGGCCAGCGGACGCCGGCCCAAGACGAGAGGCGACAGGCTTGCCCAAAGTGCGACGGTCGGAGAGGCGAACCAGGCTGCCGCGAACACGGCGGCCAAGGGCCACGATTGCTGTCCCCAGAACCAGGCCACGCCCATGGCCACGGCGCCGATCACCAAGGCCCCCCACATTCGGCGGTAGAAACCCAGCGCCCGTGGACGCGGCCCGAACGCGGCGTGGGCCGCAGGAACCCATTCGAGAAGGTTGCGGCGCGTAACCGTGAGCCGTACCAGGGTGCGAACGATTGCGTCACCCATCAGCCAAGCCTGGTGAGCCAGGAAAACGATCATCAGGCCAGACTGGACAAGCGCGACGCGCAGCTCCGCGCCCAGGGCCCGGACATGACTGCGCAGCGTCACGTCAGGGCGGCGCGGCGCGATCCCCGCGATCACGGGAATAAGTGGCGGCAGGACGATCGTCGATAGAATGAAAGCGGTCCAGATCGCTGCTTCTTCAAGCGGCATGGTCCATCCTGCGATCAGGGCCACAACAACCGCCGGCGCCGCCAGCGACCGCCGCAGGTTGTCGAGCATCTTCCAGCGGCCGATCGCGGGAACCCCCGACAGCGGCCGATGATCGGACCGTCTGGGCCCGGGTCCGAACAGCCAAGGCAGCAGTTGCCAGTCGCCCCGCGCCCAGCGGTGGTGGCGAAGAGCGGCAACGTCATAGCGAGGAGGAAAATCCTCGACCACCTCGACATCAGAGGCCAGGCCGGCGCGGGCGAATATCCCCTCGAACAGATCATGGCTGAGGAGCGTTGATTCGGGCACACGTCCGTGCAGCGCCGCCTCAAAGGCGTCAACGTCGTAAATGCCCTTGCCCGTATATGAGCCTTCACCGAAGAGATCCTGGTACACGTCCGAGACCGCTGCGGCGTAGGGATCTATGCCGGTTGCGCGGGAGAACACGCGCAGAAACAGCGAGCCCTCGCGCCCCACCGGCAGTGCAGGCGTGACCCTCGGCTGCAGGATACCGTAGCCTTCGACGACTCGCCCCAGACCTGCGTCAAATCGCGGCCGGTTCAGAGGATGCGCCATCTTGCCGATGAGCCGTCCGACCGTCTCGCGCGGGAGCCGCGTGTCCGCATCGAGCGTGATGACGTAGCGCACATTGTTGGGCACAGTGGCGGGCGCCACGAATGTGGTGTCCTTGGCGCCCCGCAGGAGCCGATTGAGCTCGCACAGCTTGCCGCGCTTTCGTTCCCACCCCATCCAGCAGCCTTCGCATTCGCTCCACACGCGCCGCCGATGCAGCAGCAGGAAGCGGTCGCCGCCCGGTGCGGGCCCGTAGCGTTGGTTCAGTCTCGCGATGCCGTCTTTCGCAGCGGCCAGCAGCTCATCATCGCCGTCCTTATGCTCGCTTGGCGCATCGCGCCAATCGGACAGCAGCGCGAAATGAAGATCGCCCTGAGCGCTTGCCAGGTAGTGGATCTCGAGTCGGCCGATCTGCTCCTCGATTTCCTTCAGCGAGGCCAGCAGCGTCGGCACGGCGACAACAGTGCGCAGGTCCGCGGGTACACCGCCACGCAGTTCGAGCGCCGGCAGCAAGGTGGCGCGGAAACCTCGGGTGACGAGGTAGTTGACGACCGCAACGGCCAGGTCGATCGCGGGGACGAATCCGAGAATCCCGAGCAGCAGCAGCCATCTCCACTCCAGACCACCCGATGCGGCGACAGACAGCGGAATGGCCAGCAGGCCGGCCGCAACAATCGCGCCGGAGCCGACATAGCCGCCGATTCCCAGCGCGCGATAGACCTGTCGCGGCCAATCCCTTGGAGACGACCTGAAACCGATCGCCGCTTCGAACCCGGCTCGGCCGCCCGCGATCAGATAGTAACCGGGATCTGTCAGGCGGACGTTGCCATCGTCGGCACGTGCCTCGAACGCGCGCCTCGCCCTCTCCACTGCCGCGTGGGCAATCTCCAATTCGGTGAGTTCGCAGCCGCGTGCGAGGTGTTCAACTGCGCTGCGATAGAGATTGCGCGACGGGAAATCCATGTCCTCGAAGGCGCTGCCGGCATTGAAGACGTCATCGACCAGGCTGATGCGCTCAAACAGCTCCGTCCAATCAACGTCGGTGATCAGGCGCATGCTGGTGATGATGTTACGCACGGTGATGCTGCCGGCGACCTGCCGCTGGTGCTCACCGCGGACGACGCCTTCGGCAGTCGTTCCTTGCCGGGCCAGTTGCTTCTCGAGCCACTCCAACGCCGGCGCAATGCTGGGATCCTGGTCGCGCAAGCGATGGACCAACTGCACGAGAAAACTTTCTGGGAACGTTGTCTGGGGATGCGGCGGAAGCACGGCCTCGGCAGGTTCGACGACGCGGCCGCCAGCACCCAGCAACCGGTCCGCCACGACGTCCGCGGCGCCGCGCCCGGCTCGGCTGTCGACGACGCGCACGGAGATCCGCCCGAGGTTCTCGATGAGCACGATGCGCAGGGTGGTCGCCACCGCCCACAGCTCGCCTATCCTCAGCGGTTGCACCTCCTGATAGGCGCGTAGGTAGCGGCGTAGCACCTCCGGATCGAAGAGGCTGTCGGTGTGCGCCACGTACGCCCAGGCGACGCCGAGCACGCGCGGATACCCCACGAAAGGTCCGCTGGCGAGCTTGGGCAGCTGCCGATAGTAGCCCGGCGGTAGATCGACCCGGACCTCGCGGATCTGCTTCTCCACCACATGAAAATTGTCGATCAGCCACTCGGCCGCGGGGGTGATGGCCGCCCCCGCATCGACGGCCTTGGCAACATCGCGGTAGGCCGCCAGAAGCACAGCCTCATTGTCGGCAAGCCTCGTCGTCAACGAGGGGCCCTTCACGTGGTCAGGCAGCACGGCTTGCGCGGTGGCTAGGCTGCGCGCGTGTTCTTCAAGCCGCTCGACACTAAACAGCTCGGACCGGATGGGAGCTTCGTCGTCCCACGGCGGAGGCGGTCCACGTGCCCCCAGCCATCGCCGAAACGGCAACCTCAGCGAACTCTTGAGGCGTGGTTTGCGCCGGCCCGCGAAGTCGTCGATCTCGGTAACCATGGTCCTGCGGCCCCTTCAACGTGACCCCGGCCGCCGGCCATGTGCTGACCGGTCCAATGTCTCACCGCCAACAAGCGGCCTCAAGCCGCGACGGAGTTCGTGTCCGTGGTCTTTGCAAGTGGCTGTCTCGGATCGGCATCGACAATTACTTCTGCACACTCGCCGTGGCAGCGGATAGCGCGGGCCAAACAGTTCGCCTCGCGGATCGCCGCATCTTTCGACCAGAACGGTGTCATCATGCGCTCATCCATCCGGATGGCCCAGCCGTGCTGCTCTTTGACAACTTGAAAAATGATCATCGCATGTCACCTCGGGCTGCAAGGAATTCCGCGCTTGGCTATGCGCCGGGCGGCCGAACCGCAGATGGCAAGCCATTCAACATAGCAGAGGATCGGCGGTATTGATCTACGTCAACCAGAACGGGGGCGTCGCTGATCTCGAGGTGGCGCTGATCTCGATGTGGCGCAACTACTTGTTAAAACGCTCCAAGCGTCCAGATGTTCCGAAGTTACGACAGAAAAATGCGCCTCAGGCGACTTGCTTGCGTCTTGCGGTTGTCGGCGCAATCTTCTTCTTGACCGGATTTGGTTTCTCGATTTCGCGACACCAATTTTTGCGGTGGGTTTTGTTGGCAGTGGCGTAGGGGCACTAGCCACTTTAGCTTAGCTAGTGGTCCTTTGATTCCAACATTTGCAAAGCGCCTGCCGAGATGGGATGCAAATGTTGGAATCGGGCCACTTGCGCGATTGCAGGACCACGCTCTTCAGGCGAAGGTCAGGCCGACCAGGCGAGCGGCGCGGATCAAGGGCAACATGATAAGCGCGCCGAGAACAAAACTGGCTGCCGCCAATGTCCAGCTCAGGGTCCCGGTTTCGATGAGCTTGGCATAGATGAGCACGCCGCCGAACACAACGAGCGGCAGCGCTGTTGCGACACCGAGAGTATACCGGTGGGCGCGCCACCCGAGATAGAGGTGGACAAAGCCGTGGGCCGTATAGCCGCCCAACAACACCGCGAAAGTGAAGATCGCCAAGCGCCAAGCACCCGGCTCCGCCGCCCAGGCTGCGGCCGCCATAAAGATGGTCAACTCGAATGAGATAGCCATGAGCATCTGGGTCACATTCAACGTCGTGTAGGATATGGAATTGTGTAGGCTTCCTTTGATCCAGACCGATGTCGCCTCTTCGGCGTCGTGGATCGCGAACACGAGCGGGAAAAGCCAGAACCATCCGGCACCGAGGTGTGACCCCGCGGATTCGAGCGCGCTTGTCCAGAATTCCGACATGGCCGATATGCCCGCAACCGGTTGACGCAAATCAAGGGGCCCTTCGTGCGATGAAGGCATCATTTTTGACGAATTTCGCGGTTTGTCCATGCGAAGTCTGAGCAATACGGATCACTTGAACCGGCCGCGCGGCGATTCCGAATTGACCGCCGGGGATGACGGGTGCGCCGCGACGGGCGCGGTGTAACGCCGTCCGCCGAACGGCTCAAGGTGCCGTCGTTCAGGGTTTGCTTGACGTCGTGCCAGATGGCCGCGCCCCGACACCGGTACATGACGACATCACGACAGGCCCTGGCGATCGCACTGAGTAGTTTCCGAACCTCGCCCGTGCGACTGGATTGATCATACCTTGCCTTGGTTGGACGGCCTGCCGGCCCCGCGATCGCCGGCGCCCGGGAAGCGCCAGGATTGGAGAGGCCGAGTGAACACCTTCTCCCGCGACATGACCCCCGACATCAACCTCACGCGCGAAAGAGGCGCCGGCGCGGTGCGTCACCAGCGTCCGCTCTATGTCGACCTGCTGCCGCCCTGCAACGCGGCATGCCCCGCCGGCGAGAATATCCAGGCCTGGCTTGGATTGGCGCAGGCGGGCAACTACCGCGCCGCGTGGGAAGCGCTGATCCGTGACAACCCGCTGCCGGCGGTGCACGGTCGGGTCTGCTATCACCCGTGCGAGACGGGCTGCAATCGCAAGGAGCTCGACAGCGCGGTCGGCATTCACGCCGTCGAGCGGTTCCTGGGCGACCTCGCGATGACGCAGGGCTGGCCGATGCCGGTCGACAAGCCCGCGACCGGCAAGCGCGTGCTGGTGGTCGGCGCCGGGCCGAGCGGATTGTCCGCGGCCTATCACCTGACGCGACTGGGTCATCAGGTGGAGATCCACGACGCCGGCCCGCTGCCGGGCGGCATGCTGCATTTCGGCATCCCCGCCTATCGCCTGCCGCGCGACGACCTGATGAAGGAGATCGCACGGATCGAGCGGATGGGCATCAAGTTCGTCCCCAACCACCGGGTCGACGACGTCCTGGCCGAGCAGAAGACGGGCGCATTCGACGCCGTCTTCATCGCCATCGGCGCCCACCTTTCGAAGCATGTCGACATCCCGGCGCGCGACGCCATCAAGGTGCTGGACGCCGTGTCGCTGCTTCGCGACGTGGAAGCCGATGCCGCGCCGCGTCTCGGCCGCCGCGTGGTGATCTATGGCGGAGGCAATACCGCCATGGACGTCGCCCGCACCGTTCGTCGCCTCGGCGCCGACGAGGCGATGATCGTCTATCGCCGCGATCGCGCCCATATGCCGGCCCACGACTTCGAGGCCGGGGAGGCGTTGTCCGAAGGCGTGAAGATCAAGTGGCTGACCTCGATCAAGGCCATCGACGGCGCCGATCTCACCGTCGAGGTGATGCGCATCGACGAGAACGGTCGCGCGCAACCGACCGGCGAGTTCGAAACGCTCAAGGCCGACACGCTGGTGCTGGCGCTGGGCCAGGATGCCGACAGCGGCTTCCTGAAGAAGATTCCCGAAATCGTCTTCGATGCCGACGGCTCCGTGGTGGTCGCGCCGAACATGATGACCGGCCGGGCCGGCATCTTCGCCGGCGGCGACGTGGTGCCTGCGGAACGCTCGGTCACGGTGGCGACCGGCCATGGCAAGAAGGCGGCGCGCCACATCGATGCGTGGCTGAGGGGTGACGTCTACACCCATCCCGCCAAGCACCCCGTGATCGAATTCGCCGGGCTCAACCTGCCGATCTACGCCGACGCGGCGCGCTCCTCCGAGCACGAGCTGCCGGTGGCGCAGCGGGAAGCCGGCTTCGACGAGGTGGTCGGCGGCTTGAGCGAGAAGGAAGCGCTGCACGAGGCCAGGCGCTGCCTGTCCTGCGGCAACTGCTTCGAATGCGACAACTGCTTCGCCGCCTGCCCGGAAGACGCAATCATCAAGCTCGGTCCGAACCAGGGCTACGAGATCAAGCTCGACCTCTGCACTGGCTGCGGGATCTGCGTCGAGCAATGTCCTTGTCATGCCATGGAAATGATCCCCGAGCCGGCCGAGGTCAGGACATGAACGCCGTGATCAAGCTGAACCCGAGCGATGCCCCGGCTGCAGCGACGACGGAGCCGGCCGCCGGCAATGCCGTCAGGACCACGATGGATGGCAACACCGCGGTCGCCCATGTCGCCTATCGGGTCAATGAAGTCTGCGCCATCTATCCGATCACTCCCTCGTCCACGATGGCCGAACTGGCCGATCAATGGGCCGCGGAAGGCCTGCAGAACATCTGGGGCAACATCCCGCTGGTGCAGGAGATGCAAAGCGAGGGCGGCGCCTCGGGCACGGTGCACGGCGCGCTGCAGTCGGGCGCGATGACGACGACATTCACGTCGTCGCAGGGCCTGATGCTGATGCTGCCGAACATGATGAAGATCGCCGGCGAGCTGACCTCGACGGTGTTTCATGTCGCCGCGCGCTCGCTCGCGACCTCCGCGCTGTCGATCTTCGGCGATCACTCCGACGTCATGACCGTTCGCACCACCGGCTTCGCGCTGATTTCCTCCGCCAATGTCCAGGAAGCCCACGACACCGCGCTGATCGCCGAGGCCGCGACGCTGGAGGCGCGGGTTCCGTTCCTGCATTTCTTCGACGGCTTTCGCACCTCGCACGAACTCAACACCCTCGACCTGATTCCCGATGCCGGCATTCGCGCCATGATCTCGGACGACCTGGTTCGGGCCCACCGCGCCCGCGCTCTCGATCCCGAGAATCCCTTCATTCGCGGCACCGCCCAGAATCCCGACACCTTCTTCCAGGCGCGGGAAGCGGTCAGCCCCTACTACGCCAGGGTGCCCGCCATCGTCGACGGCGCGATGACCCGCTTCGCGGCGCTGACCGGGCGCCAGTACAGGCTGTTCGAATACGAGGGCGCGCCCGACGCCGAACGCGTTGTGGTGCTGATGGGGTCCGGCGCCGAAACCGCCCGCGAGACCGTCAAGGCGCTGGTCGGCCGTGGCGAGAAGGTCGGCGTGCTCCAGGTGCGATTGTTTCGCCCGTTCTCGGCCGCGCACTTCCTTGCCGCGCTGCCGCCCTCGGTCAGCGCCGTCGCAGTTCTCGAACAGACCAAGGAGCCCGGCGCCGCCGGGGAGCCGCTCTACCTGGACGTCGTCGCCACCCTGGCCCAGGGCTTCGGAGGCGGCCAACGCGGGTCGATGCCGCGCGTCATCGGCGGCCGCTACGGATTGTCCTCGAAGGATTTCACGCCCGCCATGGTGAAGGCCGCCCTCGACGAGCTTGCCAGGCGCGACGGCGAAAACCGGTTCGCGGGGCGAAACAGCTTTACCGTGGGCATCGACGACGACGTCTCGTTCAGCAGCCTTGCGGTCGACAAGGGCTTCACGATCGAGCCGGCCAGCACCACGCGCGCGGTATTCTACGGTCTCGGTGCCGACGGCACGGTCGGAGCCAACAAGAACAGCGTGAAGATCATCGCCGAAGACGCCAGGCAGTATGCGCAGGGCTACTTCGTCTATGATTCACACAAATCCGGCGCGCAGACGATTTCGCATCTGCGGTTCGGGCCGGCGCCGATCAGGGCGCCCTACCTGATTGCCTCGGCCGGTTTCGTCGCCTGTCATCAGTTCGGCTTCCTCGAGCGGCGCGACCTGCTGCAGGTCACAGCAGTCGGCGGCGTCTTCCTCCTGAACAGCCCGTACGGCAAGGACGAGACCTGGGACCAGTTGCCGAAGTCCGTGCAGCAGCAGATCATCGACAAGAAACTGCGCTTCTTCGTCATCAACGCCTCCAATGTGGCGCGGGACGTTGGCCTCGGCGTACGCACGAACACGGTGCTTCAGACCTGCTTCTTCGCGATCTCGGGCGTGCTGCCGCGCGAGGATGCGATCCGGCATATCAAGGAATCGATCCGCAAGTCCTACAGCGGCAAGGGCGAAGCCGTGGTGGCGAAGAACTTCGCCGCGGTGGATGCCACGCTGGCTCAGCTGTTCGAAGTCAAGGTGCCGGCAACCGCGACCAATCCGAAGGATCGACCGCCGATCGTCGCCGCCAGCGCGCCCGATTTCGTCAAGCGCGTGACGTCGCTGATGCTGGTCGGGCGCGGCGACGAGATTCCCGTCAGCCTGATTCCGGCGGACGGCACCTTTCCGTCCGGAACCGCCGCCTTCGAAAAGCGAAACATCGCCGAAGCCGTTCCGGTCTGGGAGCAAGACCTCTGCATCCAGTGCGGGCAATGCAGCTTCGTCTG
>JBKQQE010000004.1:0-25573 GCA_052326245.1 Xanthobacteraceae bacterium
CCGTCGGGTGACCGAAAAAACGGATCGGCAGTTCCACGAGGACGTCGCTGCGCTCGGCTGCCTTCCGCCGACCGTCGAGCCGCGCGCGACCGAGCACATCGCCGAGATGCGCACGCTGATCGACCGGCTGGTCGCGTCCGGCAATGCCTACGTCGCCGAGGACAATGTGCTGTTCAGCGTGCCGTCGATGCCGGATTACGGCCAGCTCTCAAAACGGCCGCTCGACGAAATGATTGCCGGCGCCCGCGTCGAAGTCGCGGCGTACAAAAAGGACCCGCGCGATTTTGTGTTGTGGAAGCCGTCGAAGCCGGGGGAGCCGGCGTGGTCTTCACCCGCCGGCGTCGCGGCACCCGGGCGGCCCGGCTGGCACATCGAATGCTCTGCGATGTCGTGGAAATACCTCGGCGAAATCTTCGACATCCACGGCGGCGGCATCGACCTGGTGTTTCCGCATCACGAGAACGAACTCGCGCAGTCCTGCTGCGCCTTCCACGAACAGCGCATGGCCAATGTCTGGATGCACAACGGCTTCCTGCAGGTGGAAGGCGAGAAGATGTCGAAATCGCTCGGCAACTTCGTCACCATCAGAGATCTGCTGGAAACGGACAAGTTCGGCGGCAGAAGGTGGTCGGGAGAGGCATTGCGTTTTGCGATGCTGAGGACGCACTACCGTTCGCCAATAGACTGGACTGCGGCAAGTCTCGAGGAGAGCAGGAAGACGATTGATCATTGGTATGACCTGATCGGAGACGATACTGACGACGCGGCGGATGCTGATCAGAACGTGGTCGACTCTCTTGAGGACGACTTGAACATCTCCAACGCAATCACGCACCTTCACGGCATTGCCAACGAGATACGCGCTCGTTCGTCCGGTCTGGCGCAGATGGAATTGAAGCGAAAGTTGAAACGTTCGGCAATGATGCTCGGTCTGCTAGGCCGGACGCGTCGCGAATACCTGGAAAGTACACCCGGTCTGGTCAAGGTGGACAAGGATGCGATTGATCGCCTCCTGGCCGATCGCGCCGCCGCGCGCGCGAGCAAGAATTTCAAGGAATCCGACCGCCTTCGCGATGAACTCGCGGCCATGGGCGTGGTGCTGAAGGACGGCAAGGATGCCGACGGCAAGCCGGTGACGACGTGGGAGATCGCGCGATGACCAAACCCGATACGCCGTTTCCGCGACGCTGGCTGTACTACATCGTTCTGAAGTTCGTCGTCATCGCCGCCGCGGTGGCGGTCGCGCTCAAGCTGTTCGGGGTGTGGTGAGTCATGGCACAGACGCTTCCCTCCATCGGGTTGCGGCCCTATCTGCCGGCTGACGCGCCGATGCTCGCGGCGATCTTCGTCGAAAGCATCGAGGGGCTGACCGGCGAGGACTATTCCGAGGCGCAGCAGCAGGCCTGGATGACCGCGGCCGACGACGAGCAGCGCTTCGCCGACACGCTCGGCAAGCAACTGACCCTGGTCGCGACGCTGCGTTCGGCGCCGGTCGGCTTCGCCTCGCTCAAGGGCGCCGATCACCTCGACATGCTCTACGTGCATCCCAGCGCGGGCGGGCAGGGGGCTGCGACGGCGCTGTGCGACGCCCTGGAGAAGCTCGCCGGCGCGCGCGGCGCCGCCAGGCTGACGGTCGATGCCAGCGACACCGCCCACGAATTCTTCCGCAAGCGCGGCTACCTCGATCAGCAGCGCAGCAGCGTCTCGGTCGGCGAGGAGTGGCTTGCCCGGACGCGCATGCAGAAGACGCTTCCCGCCGCGACGCCGAAAGGTCCGGTCCAATGACAGTCTCAACCCGTGTGCTGAACGCGAAGTTCCTACAGTTGCGAGGCTGGCTCCGTAAGGAACTTCGCGTTCAAAAGCACACTAGTGAATCTAGAATTGCTAGTGTCCTTATCGCTTCGCAAGTTCGTTTGGAGGTAACCTGATGTGCAGCGAACTTGCGAAGCGGGACACTAGCCGCGAGCGGCTCTATCTGTTCGACACCACACTGCGCGACGGCGCGCAAACCAACGGCGTCGACTTCACGGTGCACGACAAGCGGCTGATCGCGCAGATGCTCGACGACCTCGGGGTCGACTATGTGGAGGGCGGCTATCCGGGCGCCAATCCGACCGACACCGACTTTTTCGCGGACAAGCCGAAGCTGGCGCATGCGGCCTTCACCGCGTTCGGCATGACCCGGCGTCCGGGGCGCTCCACCGCCAACGACCCGGGACTGGCGACGCTGCTCGCGGCCAAGGCCGACGCCATCTGTTTCGTGGCGAAGGCGTCGGACTACCACGTCAGGGTCGCGCTGGAGACCACCAACGAGGAGAACCTGGCGTCGATCCGCGACAGCGTCGCCGCGGCGAAGGCCGCCGGCCGCGAGGTGCTGGTCGACTGCGAGCATTTCTTCGACGGCTACAAGTCCAACGCCGACTACGCCATCGCCTGCGCCAGGGCCGCCTACGAGGCCGGGGCGCGCTGGGTGGTGTTGTGCGACACCAATGGCGGAACCATGCCGCACGAGGTCGAGACCATCGTCGGCGAAGTGGTGCTGCGGATTCCGGGCAGTCATGTCGGCATCCATGCCCACAACGATACCGAGCAGGCGGTCGCCAATTCGCTGGCCGCGGTGCGGGCAGGGGCGCGCCAGATCCAGGGCACGCTCAACGGGCTCGGCGAGCGCTGCGGCAACGCCAATCTGTGCTCGATCATCCCGACCCTGAAGCTGAAGAAGGAGTTCGCCGACGCGTTCGAGACCAACATTTCGGACGAAAAGCTCGCGTCGCTGGTGCAGGTGGCACACACGCTGGACAACATGCTGAACCGGCCCTCGGACCGCCATGCTCCCTATGTGGGCGAAAGCGCCTTCGTGACCAAGGCCGGCATCCACGCTTCCGCAATTCTCAAGGAGCCGGAAACCTACGAGCATGTGAAGCCGGAATCGGTGGGAAACCATCGCAAGGTGCTGGTGTCGGACCAGGCCGGCCGGTCCAACGTGCTCGCCGAACTCGAACGCCTGCAGGTGCCTTTCGACCGCACCGATCCGAAGCTGAACCGGCTGATTGATGAAATGAAGGAGCGGGAGGCCGCCGGCTATTCCTACGAGTCAGCCGACGCTTCCTTCGACCTGTTGGCGCGGCGCACGCTCGGCCGCGTCCCGGACTATTTCCGGGTCGAGCAGTTCGACGTCAACGTGGAGCAGCGCTACAACGCCAACGGGCAGCGCGTGACGGTGGCGCTGGCGGTGGTCAAGGTCAATGTCGCCGGCGAAAAGCTGATTTCGGCCGCCGAAGGCAACGGACCTGTCAACGCGCTCGATGTGGCCTTGCGCAAGGACCTCGGCAAGTATCAGAAATTCATCGATGGGCTGAAGTTGATCGACTACCGCGTGCGTATCCTCAATGGCGGCACCGAGGCCGTGACGCGGGTGCTGATCGAGAGCGAGGACGAGGCCGGGCAGCGCTGGACCACGGTCGGCGTTTCGCCCAACATCATCGACGCCTCGTTCGAGGCGCTGATGGATTCGGTGGTCTACAAACTGGTGAAGTCGGGCGCGCCGGCCTAGCCTCAACGCGCCTCACATTTTCTCGGCCAGGACCTGCTCGGCGCTGGCCTCGAGCGCCGGCGCGGCGTCGGCGGCTTGCCGCAGCTTCGGCAGGATCTGCTCCACGGTGTCGGCGGTCATCAGGTGAACGCTCAGCCCGGGCCTGATGAACTGCGTCGCCCGCATGTGGTCGATCAACCCGAGCAGCGGCTGCCAGAAGCCGTCGATATTCGCCATCAGGATCGGCTTGTTGTGGCGGCCGAGTTGCGCCCAGGTCAGCTGTTCGACCAGTTCCTCCAGCGTGCCGATGCCGCCCGGGAAGGCGACGAACGCGTCGGAGCGTTCAAACATCAACTGCTTGCGCTCATGCATGTTGCGCGTGACGATCATTTCCTGGACCCGCGCCAGCGCGTTTTCCTTGGCGGTGAGGAATTCCGGGATGATGCCGGTGACGCGGCCGCCGTGGTCCAGAACCGCCGTCGCCACGGCCCCCATCAGTCCGACCGCGCCGCCCCCGTAGACCAGTCCGATGCCGGCTTCGGCGAGCTGCCGGCCGAACTGGACGGCGGCCTCGCGGAATTGGGGGTTGGTGCCGGGGCCCGAGCCGCAGTAGACGCAGACTGTGCGAAGTCTCGAAGGAATCCTGCTCATAAAGGCGATTTGGCACCCATCGGCGACATCGTCAAGACAACGTCCGGACGCGACCGGCCACGGTTGTGCTTCCGGAGGGCCGCGGTGCGCAGGCGCTGTCCCATGAAGGGTGCGCGAGGCGGATAAAGTCACTATATGGGATGCCAATGAAGCCCGATTCAAGCGCAACCGCGGCCGTAGGGGTCGCTTCCAGGCCCAGTCGATGACCGCATCCGTTCCTCCGCGTCCCCCCCAGGTTCCGTCACCGCGGCACCCAGCCGTCGAGCGCGGCTCGCTGCTGGTGACGCTGTTGCGGCTGTGGCCGTATATCTGGCCGGGCGACCGGGCTGATCTCAAGCTGCGGGTGGTCTGGGCGATGCTGCTGCTGGTGGTGGCAAAGCTGGCGACGCTGGCGGTGCCGTTCACCTTCAAGTGGGCGATCGACGCGCTCAACGGCCACAGTACCTCGCCGATCGCGTCCGCCGGCTGGATGACCTGGCTGTTGGTCTCGCCGCTGGCGCTGACGGCGGCGTATGGCCTGATGCGGGTGGTGATGGCCGTGCTGACGCAATGGCGCGACGGCATCTTTGCCCAGGTCGCCATGCACGCCGTTCGCCGGCTGGCCTATCTCACCTTCGTGCACATGCACGAGCTGTCGCTGCGCTTCCATCTCGAGCGCAAGACCGGCGGGCTGACGCGCGTGCTCGAGCGCGGCCGCACCGGCATCGAGACCATCGTGCGGATGGTGATCCTGCAGCTGGTGCCGACGGTGTTCGAGGTCGCGCTGCTGATGGGCGTGCTGCTGTGGCAGTTCGACTGGCGCTACGTTCTGGCGACCTTCATCACCGTGGTCGCCTATATGTACTTCACGTACATCGCGACGGAATGGCGGATCGGAATTCGCCGCAAGATGAATGATTCCGATACCGAGGCGAATACCAAGGCGATCGATTCGCTGCTGAACTACGAGACGGTGAAGTATTTCGGCTCCGAGCAGCGCGAGGCGCAGCGCTATGATCGCTCGATGGAGCGCTACGAGCAGGCCAGCGTCAATACCTACACGTCGCTGGCGTGGCTCAACACCGGACAGGCCGTGATCTTCACCTGCGGTCTGGTCGCGACCATGCTGATGTGCGCGGTCGGCATTCGCAACGGCAGCCACACCGTCGGCGATTTCGTCATGGTCAACGCCATGATGATCCAGCTGTACCAGCCGCTGAATTTCATGGGGATGGTGTATCGCGAGATCAAGCAGGCGGTGATCGACATCGAGAAGATGTTCGGGGTGCTGGCCAGGGACGCCGAAATCAAGGATCTGCCCGGCGCGCCGCCCCTGCACGTGACCGAGGGGACGGTCCGGTTCGAGGACGTCCGCTTCGCGTATGATCCGGACCGCGAGATCCTCAAGGGCCTGAGCTTCGATGTTCCGGCCGGCAAGACCGTCGCCATCGTCGGCCCCTCCGGGGCCGGAAAATCGACGATTTCCCGGCTGCTGTTTCGGCTCTACGACGTCAGCGGCGGCCGCATTCTCATCGACGGCCAGGACATCCGCGCCGTGACCCAGGTATCGCTGCGGGCGGCCATCGGCATGGTCCCGCAGGATACGGTGCTGTTCAACGACACCATCCGCTACAACATCCGCTACGGCCGCTGGAACGCCACCGACGCCGAGGTGGAGGAGGCGGCGAGCCTGGCCCAGATCGATGCCTTCATCCGGATGTCGCCGAGGGGCTACGACACCGAGGTCGGCGAACGCGGACTGAAGCTTTCCGGCGGCGAAAAGCAGCGGGTGGCGATCGCGCGAACCATTCTGAAGGGGCCGCCGATCCTGCTCCTCGACGAAGCCACCTCGGCGCTCGACAGCCACACCGAGCGCGAGATCCAGGATTCGCTGGATCGGATCTCACGCAACCGAACTTCGCTGGTGATCGCGCACCGCTTGTCCACGATCGTCGGCGCCGACGAGATCATCGTCATCGACCAGGGCCGAATCGCCGAGCGCGGCCGGCATTCCCAGCTTTTAGCGGCCAACGGCCTTTACGCCAGCATGTGGAACAGGCAACGTGAGGCGGAAGAGGCGCGCGAAAAGCTCGCCCAGACCGGCGAGATGACCGTGCCGGAGCGCGTCGCGGCACATCTCGACGATGCGCTCGCCACGCCGGATGCCGCCGAGTAACCGCAATCCCCAACCCGGACTGAACCGATGTCGATCGCCAATTCCATCCGCGCGCAAATCCCGCCGATTCATCCGGAGGGCTTTCCGTTCATCGGCGCCTTCGCCTTTGCAAGCCTGATCCTGTTCTGGGTGTGGACGCCGCTGGGCTGGATCGGCGCGCTGCTGACCATCTGGTGCGCGCTGTTCTTCCGCGACCCGGTGCGCGTGACGCCGGTAAGGGAGGGCATCGTGGTTGCGCCGGCCGACGGCCGGGTGTCGATGGTGGCGCAAGTGGTGCCGCCCGCCGAACTGGGGCTCGGCGACAAGCCGCTGCCGCGCATCTCGATCTTCATGAGCGTGTTCAATTGTCACGTCAACCGCAGCCCGGTGGCCGGGCGCATCGAGCGCATCGCCTATCGGCCGGGCAAGTTCATCAACGCCGAGCTGGACAAGGCGAGCGAAGACAATGAGCGCAATTCGCTGGTGATCTCGACTCCCGCGGGTCGGATCGGCGTGATCCAGATCGCCGGCCTGGTGGCGCGCAGGATCGTCTCGTTCGTGCAGGAAGGCCAGACCCTGGGGGCCGGCGAACGCTTCGGCCTGATCCGTTTCGGCTCGCGGCTGGACGTGTTCCTGCCGGAGGGGGCCAAGGCGCTGGTGTCCGAAGGGCAGACCGCGATCGCCGGCGAGACCGTGCTGGCCGATTTCAGGCTGGGCGACGGCGGGCGGACCTACCGGGTGAATTAACCATTGCGACGGGCCGCGCCGCCGCTCCGCGGCCGCCATGGCGGGAAGCGGCCACGCTTGCTATATCTAGCAGATGTCGATGCCCTACGATCCAATTTCGCCGGACCAGAAGCGCCGCCGGTTTCGCCCGATTCCGGTGCGCATGCTGGTGCCCAACGTCATCACCCTGCTCGCGATCTGCGCCGGGTTGACGGCCATTCGCCTGTCGACCGAGGGCCGGCTTGAACTGGCCCTTGGCGCGATCGTCTTCGCGGCGTTACTGGATGGCATCGACGGGCGGGTCGCGCGGCTGATCAAGGGGCAGTCGCGGTTCGGCGCGGAGCTGGACAGCCTGGCCGATTTCGTGAACTTCGGCGTCACGCCGGGACTGATCCTGTATTTCTGGCAGCTCCACGAGCTCAACAATGTGGGCTGGATCGCCGCGATGATCTTCGCCATCAGCGGCGGATTGCGGCTGGCGCGCTTCAACGCGACCATGGACGACCCCAACAAGCCGGCCTTCGCGGCAGCGTTCTTTACCGGCGTGCCGGCACCCATGGGCGCGTTGCTGGTGCTGCTGCCGATCTACCTGGCGTTCCTGGGCCTGCCGAAGCTGCCGACCACCCTGATCGCGCTGTACACGCTGGCGATCGGGTTCCTGATGGTGTCGCGCTTGCCGGTGTTCTCCGGCAAGACCATGCGCACCCGCGTGCCGCCCGAGATGGTGCTGCCGGTGTTCGTGCTGGTCGTTCTGGTGATCGCCCTGCTGATCGGGTACCCGTGGTATCTGCTGTCCGCGGGCGCGGTGATCTATCTTTTGACGCTGCCGGCGGGCTGGCTGTCATATCGCCGGCAGGAGCGGGCGGCACGCGCGAACTCCGCGGGCCTGGTTCAGCCGAGCCTGTTCGATCCGCCGCCGTCGGAGCATGAAGACGATCGGCCGAGCCGGCTGAATTGATCGCCGCGCGGTGGACCGCCCGGTATGGTTAGCAATTGGTTTCGCAGTAGCGGAATAGAGCGCGTCGCCACGCGGCAGGCGCTTTGCGTTGTCCCCGCGGCGGTTCCGACATCTCATTTCATTAGGCTTTACGCCTCTTTAATGGCGCCAGCGCTACTGTAAGCGGGCACGTCCTAGTACGGGACGTGCCGCCGTCCAGGAGGGACGGTGCGGTGTGCGCGTAGGCGTCGGAGTTTCCCATGGATTTCGCGACCGGTATCGGCCTCACTGCGGGCATCATCGTCATTGCCACGATCATGCTGCTGGGCGGCGATCTGGAAATGTTCTTCAGCGAACACGCCATCATCATCATCTTCGGCGGTTCGATCTCCGCCACGCTGATCCGCTTTCCCCTGAGTTCGATGCTGCACGGCCTTCCGCTCGGCATGAAGTTCGCGTTCACGTTGCGGCGGACGACGGCGCGCGAGCTGGTGGACCAGATCGCGGGTATTGCCGAAATCGCCCGCAAGCAGGGTCCGGTCGGGCTCGAGAAAGTGGAAACCGAAGATCCCTTCCTCGCCAAGGGCATCCGCTACGTCGCCGACGGCTACGACATGGACTTCATCCGGGACAATCTCGAGCGCGACCGCGACAACTTTCTCGCCCATCTCGACGAGGGGCAGAAGATCTACCGGGCCATCGGCGACTGCGCGCCGGCCTTCGGCATGGTCGGCACCATCGTCGGCATGGTCCAGATGTTCGCCAACATGACCGATCCGTCGAAGCTCGGCCCCTTCATGGCAACCGCGCTGCTCGCCACGCTGTACGGCGCGCTGGTCTCCAACATCTTCTGCCTGCCGATCGCGGACAAGCTTGCCCTCAAGCTCCACGACGAAGACACCAACCGCACGCTGATCATCGACGGCATCCTGATGATTCGCGACTCCAAGAGCTCGGCGCTGGTCCGCGAGATGTTGCTGGCCTACCTGCCCGAGAAGCATCGCCACGGCGCCGAGGAGCCGGTTCCGGCGTAACGGCCGCTAGCGTTCGGGGCGACGCCGATGGCAAGAAAGAAACATGGTGCTCACGCCGGCGGTCACGGCTGGTACGTGACCTTCGCCGACCTGATGGGCCTGTTGATGAGCTTCTTCGTGATGCTCGTCGCGTTTTCGACGCAGGACCAGCAAAAGCTCAAGATTGTTGCAGGCTCGATGCGCGAGGCCTTCGGCGTGCAGACCGAGGCCCGCTATTCGGGCGTGATCGAGAGCGACGGCCTGCCGACTCGGCCGAAGCTGAAGAATACGGCGCATATTTCCCCCGAAGACGCCTCCAATACGCCGAGCCCGGACCGCGAGGACAACAGCGCCGCCTCGGGCGCCCGCACCAAGACCGACCGCGAATTCGCGCTGGCGTCGGCGTCGCTGCGCCAGGCGCTGCAGGACATGCCGGAGCTCACCGAAATCTCCAAGCACATCATGTTCGAGGAGACCAAGGAGGGGCTCAATCTCGAGATCATCGATCAGGATGGCCGGTCGATGTTCGCCGACGGCTCCAAGGAGCCCTACGAGCGCACCAGGACCCTGTTGCAGAAACTGGCCGCGCCGCTGAAGGCGACGCCGTTGCGCGTCGTGATCACCGGCCACACCGCGGCCGGCTTCGTGCCGCCGCGCACCGGCTACGACGGCTTCGACCTTTCGGCGGATCGCGCCAATACGGTGCGCCAGATTCTCCAGCGCGAAGGGCTTCCGGCCGGGCATATCTTTGCGGTTTCGGGAAAGTCCGACACCCAGCCGCTGTTTCCCGACGACCCCTCGCTGGCGGCGAACCGCCGGGTCACGATCACGCTGATGCGCGAGGCGCCGCCTCTTCCTCCAAACCTCATGCCGTGATACGTCGCCACGTGGCATGCAAATTTGCATGTCAGGTGCCTGAAAATGCATTGGGCTGGCCGATCATGGCGGCTCTATAAGCCGCGGCCTGCCGTCGGTGTCGCCATCGCGCGGTTCCGGATATGACAATCGCCGCAACCGCTCGCGGGCATGCTGGGCGAATGCCAATTCTACCGTAATATGGCGGCGCAACAATCTTAAGGTCGGCCCTTCATGCATTCTGATGCCTCCACCACCGCCGCGGATTCGCCGGCGTCGAAGGGCCATGGGGCATCCCACTCCACCGCGAGTTTCGGCGGGCTGATGCTGGGCAGCATCGGCGTCGTTTATGGGGACATCGGCACCAGCCCGCTTTACGCCTTCCGCGAGGCGGCAACGGCCGCTGGCGCGGGGGCTGCCGTCACCCTGGAGCCCGTGCTCGGCGTGCTGTCGCTCATTCTCTGGGCGCTGATCGTCGTGGTCACGCTGAAATACGTCCTGATCCTGATGCGCGCCGACAACAACGGCGAGGGCGGCACCCTGGCGCTGATGGCATTGGCGCAGCGGGCGCTGGCCGGACACAGCGGCACCATCGTCCTGCTCGGAATCATCAGCGGCGCGCTGTTCTACGGCGACGCCGTGATCACGCCCGCGCTCTCGGTGCTGTCCGCGGTCGAAGGCATGAAGATCGCGACCGAGGCGTTCGATCCCTATGTCGTGCCGCTGACGCTCGTGGTTCTGCTGGCGCTGTTCGCGGTGCAGTCGCGCGGCACCGCCAGCGTGGCCGCGTTTTTTGGTCCGATCATGGCCGTCTGGTTTGCCGTGATCGGCATCGCGGGACTGCCCCATATCGCCGCGCATCCGGTGGTGTTGTTTGCGTTCAATCCCATCCATGCCGTGAGCTTTCTGCTGCACCACGGCATCATCGGCTTCGTTACTCTCGGTGCGGTGTTCCTGGCGGTCACGGGCGCCGAGGCGCTCTACGCCGATCTCGGCCATTTCGGCAAACGCCCGATCCAGACTGCCTGGCTCTACATCGTGCTGCCGTCGCTGGCGCTGAATTATCTTGGGCAGGGCGCGCTGGTGATCGCGAACCCGAAGGCGATCGAAAATCCGTTCTTCCTGATGTTTCCCGACTGGGCGCTGTGGCCCATGGTGCTGATGTCGACCGTTGCGACGGTCATCGCCAGCCAGGCGGTGATCACCGGCGCCTATTCCCTGACCCGCCAGGCCATTCAGCTCGGCCTGTTGCCGCGCTTCGAGATCCGCCACACCTCCGAAGCCCACGCCGGCCAGATCTATATTCCACGGGTCAACACCCTGTTGCTGGTGGCTGTCGTCCTGCTGGTGGCGCTGTTCCGCTCGTCGAGCGCGCTGGCGTCGGCCTATGGCATTTCCGTCACCGGCACCATGGTGGTCACCGCGATGATGGGCTTTGTGGTGATCTGGAAGGTCTGGCGCTGGTCGCCGATCCAGGCGGCAGCCCTGATCGCGCCATTCCTGGTTCTCGATCTGACGTTCCTCTGTGCCAACCTGTTGAAGGTGGTCGAGGGCGGCTGGGTTCCGCTCGCGCTTGGCGGGCTGGTGATGCTGCTGATGTATACCTGGCGGCGCGGCAGCAAGCTGTTGGTGGAAAAGTCCCGCAAGCTGGAGCTGCCGTTGTCCGAACTGGTCGCGATGCTCGAGAAGCGCCCACCGCAGCGGGTTCCGGGCACCGCGGTGTTCCTGACCAGCGATCCGGGCAGCGCGCCGACGGCGCTGATGCACAGCCTGAAGCACTACAAGGTCCTGCACGAAAAGAACGTCATTCTCACCATCGAGACCGCATCGACGCCGCGGATCGATCTCTCCGAGCGGGTGCGGCTGGAAGAAATCAGCCCCACATTTCTGCGCGTGGCGCTGCGCTTCGGGTTCATGGAATCGCCCAACGTGCCCAAGGCGCTGGCGATCGCGCGCAAGCTTGGCTGGCAGTTCGACATCATGTCGACGTCGTTCTTCCTGTCGCGGCGCGCGCTGAAGCCCGCGGCGCATTCGGGCATGCCCCGCTGGCAGGACCATCTGTTCATTGCCCTGAGCCGGTCCGCCAACGACGCCACCGACTACTTCCAGATTCCGACCGGCCGCGTCGTTGAGGTGGGCACCCAGGTCACCATCTAGCCCCTCTCGGACCATGTCGGACGCTTGATTTTCGGCGCGTAAAAAGACAGCTTGGCGCAGCCGTCGCCGGGGCCAGGGCCGTTCAGGACGGAACAGTTCCCGGGCGGTGATCCCGATAGCCAGGCGACGCCGAGGAGGCCCTGAGTGACCGATCAAGCCCACCGCGTTCATGATCTCGCAGCTGCCGACGTCGCTGCCGGCATCGCCGAGGGACGCTACCTGCTGGTCGATGTGCGCGAACCCAACGAGGTTGCCGCCGAAGCCTATCCGGACGCGGTGGTGCTGCCGCTGTCGACGTTCAACCCGCGCGATATCCCGGATCCGCGCGGCAAGAGGGTTGTCTTCGCCTGCCGGTCCGGCCGCCGTTCGGTGACGGCATCGCTGTCCGCCCAGGCCGCCGGCCTTGCCTACGACGCCCACCTGGAAGGAGGGATCCTCGCCTGGAAAGGCGCCGGCCTTCCCACCAAGACGGGAGCCTGACCGGCGCCATGAACCCGGTCTTCGCGAGCCTCCCCGTCACGATCTTCGAGGCCATGTCGCAGCTTGCCCGTGATCACGATGCGATCAATCTCGGGCAGGGGTTTCCGGACGACGCCGGCCCGGAGGATATCCGGCGCAAGGCGGCGGACGCGGTTCTGAACGGCTACAACCAGTATCCGTCGATGATGGGGCTGCCCGAATTGCGGCAGGCGATCGCCAGCCACTACGACCACTGGCATCACGTCCGGCTCGACCCGATGAGCGAAGTGCTGGTGACGTCGGGAGCCACCGAGGCGATCGCCGGCGCCGTCCTGGGGCTGGTACAGCCGGGCGACGAGGTGATCGTCTTCCCGCCGGCCTACGACGCCTACATGCCCATGATCCGCTGCGCGGGGGGCGTTCCGCGCTTCGTGCGTCTCGAGCCGCCGCATTGGCGGATTCCCGAAGACGCCCTGCGGGCGGCGATCACGCCGAAGACCAGGTATCTGATCTTCAACAATCCGCTCAATCCCTCCGCCGTGGTCTATCCGCGCGAGGATCTCGAGCTGTTGGCGCGGATCTGCCAGGAGTTCGATCTGATCGCGATCTGCGACGAGGTCTGGGAGCACGTGGTCTTTGACGGGCTGGAACATATCCCGCTGATTTCGATTCCCGGCATGCGCGAGCGCACCGTCAAGATCGGGTCGGCGGGCAAGATCTTCTCGCTCACCGGATGGAAGGTCGGCTTCGTCTGCGCCGCGCCGCCGCTGCTGCGGGTGCTGGCCAAGGCGCACCAGTTCCTGACCTTCACGACGCCGCCAAACCTGCAGGTCGCGGTTGCCTACGGCCTTGGCAAGTCCGACGATTATTTCTTTGGCATGCGCGCCGGGCTGGCGCGCAGTCGCGACCGCCTCAGCGACGGGCTCTCGCGGCTGGGTTTTCCGGTTCTGAAGTCGCAGGGCACATATTTTCTCAATGTCGACCTGTCGCCGCTCGGCCTGAACGAAACCGACGAACAGTTCTGCCGGCGTCTGGTCGCCGACTACAAGGTCGCGGCGATCCCGGTGTCGGCATTCTACGAGGATGACGCGGTCACCTCGGTCGTCCGCTTCTGCTTTTCGAAGAAGGATTCCACCATCGATGCCGCGCTCGAACGACTGTCGCGCGCGGTGCGCGGCGGCGGATAGGGGAGGGCCGGTGCTCAGAACCATCTGCTCCATTTTGGTGCTGGCGAGCCTGCCGCTGTGCGCGGCCCAAGCCGAGCAGCGCACCGTCAACTTCTTCAACTGGTCGAACTACATCGCCCCGGGCGTGCTCGACGATTTCACGAAACAGACCGGCATCAAGGTCGTCTACGACACGTTCGACGCCAACGAGACCCTCGAAACGCGCCTCTTGGCCGGCAGATCCGGCTACGACGTGGTGGTGCCGACGGCCTACTTTCTGCAGCGCCAGATCAAGGCCAATGTGTTCCAGAAGCTCGACAAGTCGAAGCTGCCGAACCTCGCCAATGCGTGGCCGGCGGTGACCGAGCGGCTGGCGGTGTACGATCCGGGCAACGTCTATGCTGCCAACTACATGTGGGGCACCACCGGCATCGGCTACAACGTCAAGGCCGTGCGCGAGATCCTCGGCGCCGACGCCAGGATCGATTCATGGGACATCGTGTTTCGGCCGGAGATCCTCGCGAAATTCAAGGATTGCGGCGTTCACATGCTGGACTCGGCGGACGATATCCTGCCGGCAGCGCTGAACTATCTGGGGCTCGATCCCAACTCGACCCTTCAGGCCGACCTGCAACGGGCGGCCGAGATTGTCAGTAAGGTTCGCCCCTATGTCCGCAAGTTTCATTCCTCGGAATATTTGAGCGCGCTCGCGACGGGGGAAATCTGCCTTGTCGTCGGCTGGTCGGGCGACATCAAGCAGGCGCAAAGCCGAGCCGCCGAGGCCCGCAACGGCGTCGAGATCGGCTACAGCATCCCGAAGCAAGGGGCCCAGATGTTCTTCGACAATCTGGCCATCCCCGCCGATGCCAGCCATGTCGCCGAAGCCCACGAACTGATCAACTTCCTGTATCGGCCCGATGTCGCGGCGAAAAATTCCGAATACCTGTCCTATGCCAGCGGCAACCTGGCGAGCCAGAAGCTGATCGATCCCAGGATCGTCAATGATCCGACGATCTATCCGGACGAGGCGACGCTGAAGAAGCTGTTCGTCATCACGGCGCGCGATCCCGCGAGCCAGCGCATCATCAACCGGATGTGGACGCGGGTGAAGACCGGCCAATAGGCAGGCTCGCCGTCCACGGTCCGGGAGCTGGGAAAATTAGCGCCAGCGGCGGTGCAGCCACAGCCATTGTTCCGGATGCTCGCGCACCCAGCCCTCGATCACCGACGTCACGGCTTGCATGGTGCCCTGGACATCGACCTCGCCCGCGGCGTCCCGCGGCGGGATGATCTGATCTGACAACTGCGCGCGGAAGCGGTCGCCGGGCAGCCGAATGATCCGCACCCCGTGGATCGGGACATCGACCTGCCGGGCCATGCGGGCGAGCAGGGGGTTGGCCTTGGTGGTGCGGCCGAAGAACGTGACATCGATGCCGCGGCCGAAATACTGATCGATCAGCATGCCGACATGGGCGCCGTCCTGCAGCGCGCGCGCCAGCCGCAGCGGCGCATCGGCCGTCGTCGCGATCATGGTGCCCATATTGACCGCGCGCATCTTCTGGATGGCGCGATCGACGGCAGCGACATTGGGGCGGCGGAACAGCACCGCCGAATCGAGCCCATAGGCGGGTCCGGCGAGCGCCGGGAGCTCCCAGTTGCCCAGATGCGACGCGAAGATCAGTGCCCCTTTGCCGTCATCGCGCAACCGCAGGAACAGTTCTTCGGTTCCAGGGGCGAGTTCGATGCGGCCGCGCTCCGGATGCGCCGGATCGAAATCCCAGATCTTGTCGATATGGGCGAATTCGGCGGCGTAGCGGCCAAGATTGTCCCAGACGCCCGCGAGAATGCGCTCGATCTCGTCGTCGTTCTTCTCGGGAAACGCAGCCTTCAGGTTGGCGCGGCCGATCCGCTGCTCGCCGACCCAAGGCCCGAAGGTGCGGGTGATCCGGGCGAAGGCGTCGGTGGTGCGGCGAGGGTCGAAATAGCGCAACACCCGCAGCAGGCCCACCGCCACGGCGCCGACCAGCGCGTCGGTCAGGGGCTTGATGGCGTCGCGCAGCAGCGCCCTGGCGCGGAGGACTGCGCGTCGCATCAAAACTGGACGACAATCTTGCCGAACACCTGGCGGCTTTCCATCCGCTTCAGCGCGGCGGCGACATCGTCGAGCGGAACGTCGGTGTCGATCACGGGCGTCATGCCCGCGGCCATCTTGTCCAGGCTTTCGGCGATGTTGCGCATCGAGGCGCCGAACGATCCGAAGATGCGGTACTGCTGCTGGAACAACTGCATCAGGTTGATCGTCGTAGTCGGCCCGGAGGTCGAGCCGCAGGTCACCAGCCGTCCGCCGCGCTTCATCGACAGCAGCGAGCCGTTGAAGGTGTCCGCGCCGACGTGCTCGAACACCACGTCGACGCCCTTCTTCTTGGTGATCTTGCGGGTCTCGTGCTCGAAGCGGTCCTTGCGGTAGTTGATCACGTGATCGGCGCCGAGCGCCTTGACGCGTTCGATCTTGGAATCGTCGCCGACGGTGGTGATCACGGTGCAGCCGATCGCCTTGGCCATCATGATCGCCACCGTGCCGATGCCCGAGCCGCCCGCGTGGACCAGCACGGTTTCGCCGGGCTCCAGTTTGGCGTTGTCGAACAGCATGTGCTGCACCGTGGAGAAGGCGATCGGCGCGCAAGCGGCGTCGCGCAGGCCGACGCCGTCCGGCACCGGGATGACCAGGCGCTCCTGCATGTTGATGATTTCGCGCGCGAAGCCATCGAGATGAAAACCCATGATTCCCGCGACATTCTCGCAAAGATTGTCGCGGCCCTCGCGGCAGGCCTTGCAGGCGCCGCAGGTCAGTGCGCCGTACATCACCACCGGTTGGCCGACCCGAAAGCGGGTCACGCCGTCACCGATCGCGGCGATCTCGCCGGACGCCTCGGCGCCGACCGCGAGCGGCAGCTTGCGCTTCGCAAAGGCCATGCCGCGATAGCCCCAGACGTCGATATGGTTGAGCGCGATCGCCCGGACCTTGATCTGGACTTCCCCCGGACCGGGCGGCGGCGGCGGCGGCATGTCCACCACGGTGAGTTGGCGGTCGGCAACGAGAGTAAGCGCGCGCATCGTGCTGGTCCTGAACTGATTTGCTGCGTCGGGTCCCAAGGCGGACGAGGCTGATCAGCCGACGCGGGGGCGATGGTAACGTGCGACGGGTGAGGGAACGCCCGGCGACTGGAGCTGCGCAAGCTGGCCGCCAGCGTATTACCCGTTCGGGCCACCGCGTCAACCGCCGTGGCCCGCGCGCCGGCGTCCCCCCGTGGATCGGTCAGGCCGGCTCGGCCGTGAGGATCAGCGACGCGTTCTGTCCGCCGAAGCCGAACGAATTCGACATCACCGCGGTCACGCGGGCGTCCCGGGCCTTGTTGGGGACGACGTCGAACGGAATCGCGGGGTCCGGAATATCGTAGTTGATGGTCGGCGGAATCCGCTGATGCGCCAGCGTCAGCAGCGAAAACACCGCCTCAACCGCGCCGGCGGCCGACAGCGTGTGGCCGACCATGGACTTGTTCGACGACACCGGGATGGTCTTGGCCTGCTCGCCGAAGACCATGGAGATGCCGAGGTATTCCATCTTGTCGTTTTCGGGCGTGCCGGTGCCATGGGCATTGATGTAGTCGATCTGGGCCGGCGTCATGCCCGCGTCGGCGAGGGCATTGCGCACGCAGCCGACGATCGGTTTGCCGTCGGGGCTGGACCGTGTCCGGTGGAACGAATCGGCGAGTTCGCCGCAGCCGGCGATCACGCCGAGAATTCTTGCCCCGCGCGCGACGGCGGCCTCATAGCTCTCCAGCACCAGCGCGCCTGCGCCTTCCGCCATCACGAAGCCGTCGCGGTTCTTGGCAAACGGCTTGGCCGCGGCGGAGGGCGGCTCGTTCTGCGTCGACAGCGCCGACAGCAGGGAGAAGCGGATCAGCGCTTCCTGGTTGACCGAGCCGTCGGTCGCCACGCACAGCGCCGCGTCGGCCTCGCCGCGGCGGATCGCCTCGACGCCGAGCTGGATCGCGGTGGCGCCCGACGCGCATGCGGTCGACAGCGAGATCGGCGAGCCCTTGGTGCCGAAGGTCTCGGCGAGATGGTCGGCGACCGAGCCGAACAGGTAGCGCCGGTGGTAGGCCGTGAAGCGGCCGCCCCCGGACACGCGCAACATCTTGTCGTAGGTAATGTCGGCCCGCTCGCCGGTCGCTTCGGCGACCACGTGGCGTTGCGGCCATTCCAGCTCGACCGGGGCGACGGCCAGGAACAGCGGCCCCGGAAAGGCGCCTTTGCTGCCGATCGCGGCCTGGGCGATCGCTTCCTCGGCAACCATGTCGGCCAGTCGCTCGGCCAGCGCCGTCGACGAAAACGGCTCGACGGGGACGAAATCGACCGTGCCGGCCACGGTGGTCCGCAATCCCTCCGTCGGAAATCGCGTGATGGTGCGAATGCCGGACTGTCCCGCCACCAGTTTGGCCCAGTTGTCGGTTTTGCCCGCCGCGAGCGATGTCGCGACCCCCATGCCGGTCACCACGACGATCGGCCTTCCGAAGCTGTCGCGTATTGACGTCATTGTCTCTCCATTCGGGCCAAGGCGCCCACCTGCGGGATCGGCCGGCGATCGCCGATCAGTGAACGGCCACTAGCAAAATCAAACAAGCTAGTGGAGCTTTGGATTTGCCATTCGCCTGGCGAGCCCGCGGCTAGGTGCCAGCGAATGTCAAATCCGCTCCACCAGCGCCATGCCTTCGCCGCGCCAGTGGCCCGTACCCACCACCACAATCTGGTGAGGCGCGTCGTTCATTGCAATCTCCAACCCGGTCGGATCGTTGGGCGGAAACAGCTCGCCCCGGGATACCGACAGGGCGGCAAGCGCGAGGCCCAGCGGAAACTGCGTCTCCATGGTGTGGCCGAACATCGTGCTGGTGGCGCGCACCGGTATGCCGGGATGCTCGGCGAGGAAGGCGCGCTCTTCCGAGGTCACCGGCTCGGCGCCGGTGACGCCGGTCAGGATCGCCACGTGGTCCTTGCGCGGATGCAGGCTCGCCCACTCCGCCTCGAGCGCCGCCTTGACCGCGCCGGGGTCGCGTCGGACATGCTCGGCGACGACGGCGGTCAATCGCGCGAACGGTTTCGCGCCGCGCGCCAGGGCGTGCTCTTTCGATTCGATCACCAGGAATGCGCCCCCCGAGCCGAGCGCAAATCCCGGATTCCCGGCACGCGCCCACACCGGCGCGTAGTGGGACTTGAGATTGAAGTCGCCGAACTCGTAGAGCATCAGCATGTCGCGCCGCTCGCTGTTGTGGGCGGCGCCGATCAGGGCGATATCGCTTTGCCCGGCGGCAATTCGCGCCAGCGCGATGCGCGCGGCGTCGACGCCCGCGGCTTCCTCGCCCATGAAGGTGCGGGACGACCCGGTGACGCCGTGCACGATGGCGATATTGCCGGCAAGAAGATTGGACAGCTGCGCCAGAAACAGCGTCGGACGCAGGTCGTTCATCAATCGCTCATTGAGAAATCCGGGCCCGACATTGCCCTGGAACTCAGCGTTGAGAATCGCGCTGTCGACCGCCAGATCGCGTTCGCCGCCGCCGGCCGCGACGATCATGTCCATCTTCGACAGAATGGCGGTATTGGCCTTCAGTCCGGCGGAATCGAGGGCGAGGCCGGCGGCGAAAGTGCCGATGCGCTGCCACGCTTCCATCTGGCGCTGGTCACCTTTCTTGGGGATTTGCGCGTCGAAGCTGACCGGAGCCATCGGATGAACGATGTAGGGGGCGAACCCGGTCTCATCGACGTTGACGCGTCGCTGCGCCAGCGCGTCCCAATGGGCGTCGAGCCCGATGCCCAGCGACGAGGCGATGCCGATGCCCGTGATCCATGCTTCCCGCTGCGGCGGCTGGGAGGACGACGTCTCAGCCATGGGCGATCGCTTCCCGCGGCATGCCGATCTTCTTCGCGGTGGCTTCCATGTGCTCGCGCAGGTCGGAATTGGGAAACACCACATGGCGCAACGTCAGCGTGGCGTTGCACCTGAGCTTGCCGTCGACGGAAACCTTGGCCTCGGTCACCGCGAAGCCCGAGCCGTCATGGATAATGTGCGCATCGATGGTCAGCGCCTCGCCGGGCATGACGAAGGTGCGCATCTTCGCTTCCTTGACGGCGGCGAGGAAGGGCATGCGTTCGAAATTTTGCGCCGCCGTCAGCAGCCATCCCGAGGTCTGGGCCATGGCCTCGATCAGAAGCACGCCAGGCATCAGCGGATAGCCCGGGAAATGGCCCTGGAAAATCGTGCTGGTCGGCGGAATCTGCGCATGGACAGTGATCCGCCGCTCGTCGAGATTGAGCGCGACGATCCGATCGACCAGCTGGAAATATTCGAGGTTCATGGCAGCGGCGCGCTAGGCGCCCTTCGCGGCGACCAATTCGTCGATGCGAGCGCTGAGGTTCTTGAGAACAAAGTACTGCTCCGTCGTCGCCTTGCCGTCGTTGACCTCCTGGGTCCATTTTTCGAGCGGCAGCTTGATTCCGAAGGCCTTGTCGATCGCGAACGCGATGTCGAGGAAATCGAGACTGTCGATTCCAAGATCGTCGATGGCGTGGCTTTCCGGGGTGATCGTGTCGCGGGGGATATCACAGGTCTCTGCGATGATATTGGCGACCTGATCGAATGTGGCGGTCATTACTAACCCTTTGATATATTTACGGTAAGCGCCAAGAACCGGCAGTCGGGGAGACCAGTGCGCCGGATCGAGCCAACCCCCTTGGCCAAAGCTGCCTGCCCGTATATCGGAGCGAAGCCTTGAGTTCAATGCCAGCGCGGGTTGTCGGGGGGCAAGCCAGCCTCAGATGTGTTCCCCGAGGCGGTCGAAGCGCCCGCCGGGCAAGGGTGGGGCCATCGGCGACGGCAACCGGGCACAATCGCGCCGGCCGACCAGCAGGCAGCTTTGCGTCCGCCGCAGGTCCCTGATGGTGGTGGCGAGCCAGACCCCGGCGCCGGTCAGAAACAGCACAAAAAACAGCGCGGCAAAGTTGACGATCATGCGTTGCCGATAGTTGACCGCGCCCGCCCTGTGGCGAAGCTCCGCGGGCGGGGGCGTGCGCTCGCTCGCACCGACGGCGCCACCCGCGTGCGGCCTGGGCGACCGGTACGCGCTTGGTGGCAGCGCAACCGCGGAACCCACCAGGGGCTTGCCGGCCTTCCGCGGCCTGAACTGAATCACGCGGTGATCGCCACTCGTTACGATTGGCTGCTGATTCGGCATACGGAAGCCCTGCACGAGAACATTTTAATACTATCACAGCGGACTGCTGCGTGCCACCAAAAGCCCGCGGTTCAACCGGTCAGGGCTCTGGGGTGGTTTCGTGGAAGCGACGGTAATCGACTCGGGTGCGGTCATCGTCGTCGACGCTGATGATGTCCGCGTAACGATGACCGTGAAGAACGTCCGTGTGCCGATAGGTCTTGCGGGCGTGGATGTCCTGGGCCGCGTTCTCGTCAAAGCCGGAGACCAGCAGCACGAAGCTGAAATTGCCCGCTTCGAAATCCGCGACCGAGCGACCGAACAGCGGGCTCTGTTCGTCGATGACGTGAAAGATCGTCCAGCTCAGCGAAACATTCGCGGAAGAGCCCCGACGCAGGGTGATGCGAATGTTAGAACCGGGACACTAGCCGGTCGACAGTGTTGAAGGCCGGCCAGGAGGCCGACAGGCAGCGGTGGCTGATGTCGGCGAAAAAGTGCCGGCGCACGCCCTCGGCGATGATCTCGCGGTCGTCGAAGCGGACCCGCAGCGTCCGGTTTGATGTCGGGGGCTTGCGCAAACTCATCAGGTTCAGTGTTGCCGATAAGGCACCCGAGAACAAGCGTTCGCGGACGGCAAGGCTCGGCTGCCGCGACCATCGCGGCGGCTGCCGGCTTCGGGGCTCCCTTTTTTCGGAGAATGGTCTAAGTTCTCAGCCGCTGCGAGAACACGTGCATTGCCCGCAATTTGATCGACCCGTTTTTTGAGGAGCTCCCGCATGGCGGCCATACGCGAGCCTGTCGTCAAGCCCGTACCGATCCTTTCGCTGAAGCCGACCCAGCTTACGGTCGGGATCCGCGAGGTGAAGGAGAAGCGGAAACTGTGGCGCGAACACAAGCCGAAGAAGCGGGCCGAGGTCCTGGGCCGGCACATGATTCCGGTGGTGCTGGGGCCGGGCGACCAGCACTACGTGATCGACCACCATCATCTGGCGCGCGCGCTGCACGACGAAGGCGTCAAGGACGTGCTGGTTTCGGTGGTGGCCGACCTCAGCATGGTCGATCCTAGGTCGTTCTGGAACGCGATGGACGGCCATCGCTTCGTCCATCCCTACGACGCCAAGGGCGTGCGCCAGCACTATGACAAGCTGCCCAAGAGCATCGTGGGCCTCAAGGACGACCCCTACCGCAGCCTCGCCGGCGAGTTGCGGCGCGCCGGCGGCTTCGCCAAGGACACCACGCCCTTCAGTGAATTCCTGTGGGCGGATTTCCTGCGCCTGCGCATTCCGCGCAAGATCATCGAGACCAATTTCGCCAAGGCGATGGAACGTGCGCTGTCGTTCGGTCGCGGTAAGGACGCGATCTATCTGCCAGGCTGGTGCGGCCCGTCGTCGGACGATTGAACGCCGGTCCGGCAACACCGGCCGGGCGGGCGCCCGCGGACGTGGCGTCGCGCCCGCTCACGCCTTCGGCAGGCGGCCCATCAGGTAGAACTCGTCGTTGGGAAGCATGTTGATCACGTTGGCGATCCGGTTCGACAGCCCGAAGAACGCCGAGATCGCCGCGATGTCCCAGATCTCGTCGTTGCTCAGCCCGTGCTGCGCGAGCGCGGCGAAGTCCGGCTCGCCGACATGGTGCGACTCGGTTGCGACCTTGACCGCGAAATCGAGCATCGCCCGCTGTCGCGCCGTGATGTCGGCCTTGCGGTAGTTCACCGCGATCTGGTCGGCTAGGAGGGGCTGTTTCGCGCGAATCCGCAACACCGCGCCGTGGGCGATCACGCAATAGAGACATTGATTGACGGCGCTGGTGGCCACCACGATCATTTCGCGCTCGGCCTTGGTGAGGCCGGCGTCTTTCTCCATCAGGGCATCGTGATAGGCGAAGAACGCGCGGAACTCGTCCGGGCGCTGCGCCAGCTTGAGGAAAACGTTGGGAACGAAGCCCGCCTTCTCCTGCACGGCGACGATGCGCGCGCGGATGTCCTCGGGCAGCGTGTCGAGCTTCGGAACGGGAAACCGGTCGTGGGTCTGCGTCATGGGTCTGATCCGTCGTCGGCCGTGATGGCCTGTCCGGATCGACCATCCGACCAAATCGCGGCGATGATCAAGCGAATAATCGCGCGGGGCCGGCCCGGCAAGCCGGCGTTCAGCGCAGCGGCTTCTTCAACAGCTGAAACCGATCCGGATCGAGGCCGAGCGAGGGTTGCAGCATCGGCGCATCGGCAAGCAGCGGCGAGGACTTGTCCTTGATGGTGGGATCGTTGGGCACGTCGCGGCTGGTGGTCGCGCCACGCCAGCGCTCCAGCACCGATGTCACGAAGTGGATATCCTGGCCGCGGCTCGAAGTCGGCACCGAGGAGACTGTCGCTTCGCTGCGCGGCAACTGGTGCGGCGGCACGTCCTTGAAGCGCAGGCGCGTGGGCAGCGCGACGCCTTCGCCGAAGGCCAGCACTTCGCGGGTACCGAGGGAGGGGACGAAGGACAGCAGGTTGGCGGCGGCGTCGGAAACCGCCGAGCGCAGCAGCGCCTGGTCGCGGTCGTTGGCCAGTCGCATCGCGAACAGCGTACTGCATTGCGAAATGATGGTGGCGTCGAGTTCGGCGGGGCGCTGCGTCACCAGCCCGAGATAGACGCCGTATTTGCGACCCTCCTTGGCGATGCGCGCCACCGCCTTGCGGGTCGGACCGAAACCGATGCTGCGATCGGCGGAGGCATAGCGATGGGCTTCCTCGCAGACGAACAGCAGCGGCGACGCGCCGTCGCTCCAGAGCCCGAAGTCGAACGCCATGCGGCAGACCACGGAGACCACGGAGTCAACGACCTCCGACGGAAACCCGGCCAGCTGCATCACCGTCATCGGCCGTCCGTTGGCCGGCAGGCGGAACAGATGGCTGATGACTTCCGCCATGGTGTCGCCGCCGACATTGGCGTTGTCGAACATGAAGGTGTAGCGCGGATCGGTGCGTACCGCTTCGATGCGCGACAGCAGCTTGTGATAGACGATGCGCGACGAGCGATTTTCGAGCTTGCCCATGCGGTCGTCGATCTGGGCGATCAGATCGACCAGCCGGTAGGGCACCGGCGTATCGACGGAGAAGCCGATGGTCTTCGGATCGATGCGCTTCAGACCGAGCCGATCCGAGTTCTGGTACTGGGTGTAGATCGCCTTGGCCGCGGGGATGACCTCGGACAGGATTTCCAGCTCTTCCGGCACCCCGGGGCGCCCGCCGAACAGGACGTCGACGATTTCCTCGAAGTTGAACAGCCAGAATGGCAGCTTGAGATTGCGCGGGTTGAGCACCAGCGCGCGGTTGCCGAAGCAGCGGCCGTATTCGTTGTGAACGTCGAGCAGGAATACCCGCAGATTGGGGCGCGCCAGCAGGATTTCGTTGAGCAGCAGCGAAACGCCGGTGGACTTGCCGACGCCGGTGCTGCCGAGCACGGCGAAATGCTTGTTGAGCATTTCCTCGATGTCGATATAGGCCAGCACCGAAGGGTCCTGCTGCAGCGTGCCGACATGGATGTGGTCGGATCGCGCCGGCGTGTAGATCGTGCGCAACTCCTCGGTGGTGATCAGCTCGGTCGCGTCGCCGATGGTTGGGTAGGAGCTGACACCGCGCTGGAACCGCGGCGCCGACCCGCCGTTGAGAATTTCGCCCAAGAGGTCGACGGAGGCGACCGCGACGTAACGGTCTCCGGTGGGCAGGCTTTCGCACGACACCTCGGTGACGATGCCGATGATCGAGGACGTGGCGCAGCGGATGCTGAGAAAACGCCCCACCGTGGCGCGGGCCTCGTGAGGCCCCATCGTTCCGGTGGCGAGCAGCCCGACCCGGGCCTGCGACCCCCGCACCAGGATGACCTGACCGAATTGCGGGGAAGCGGCTGGGCTCTGCATGGGGATGTCGCTCTCTGAACGGGATTGCGGTGCGACTATGGCAGCCGGTGTTTGCACAAACGGTTAAGCGCGGAGCTGGCCCGCGCCACCGCCAGTGCAGGTCATGGCTGCGGCCGAGGGCATCAATTGCCTGAATTCGCGCGACAATTTCCCGGGTCGGAGCGTTGCGCCAAAGCGCCGTGCAGTCCGAATTAACCGGCCGGTCACCATCAAAGGTGATGGCGCGCGCAAGCCACGATCCGTGATGCGCGCCGCCCCGGAAGAAGACTTTCGGGTGCGCGGCGAGGACGAGCAATTGCCTTGCAAAGCCCAATTGACCTGCCTAAAAGAACGGGCCGCGCGCGATCTCGGAAAGCATTTCCTTTTGACCTGGAAATTTTCCGCTAACTCGTTGAATAAACGGGTGTTTTGGGGGATCGCCTAATGGTAGGACTGCAGACTCTGACTCTGCCTGTCTAGGTTCGAATCCTAGTCCCCCAGCCAAACTCGGCAACCCAACCAACCGCCTGATGCGAACGGGCTTTTTGCCGCAGAAGATGGACCAACAAAACCATCTTGGACCACGTTCGTGGACCATGCAATCGACCCGTATTGGGGAGGTCAGTTTTGTGAGGTTGCGGGTGACTGTAAATCAGCCGTCTTATGACTTCGAAGGTTCGAGTCCTTCTTCCCCCACCAATATTTTCAATGGCTTGAGGAGACGGTAGATTTAGTTTCCGTTCCCCTCACAAGCTATGTCCGCATCATGTCCGCCAAAGCCCAAAAGGGGTGCGCCCGG
>JBKQQE010000005.1:0-9522 GCA_052326245.1 Xanthobacteraceae bacterium
GACCGCGCGCGCGGCGTCATCATCCGCCGTCTGCAGCGCGCGCTGGAGGCCGCCGACTGAACGGCCGTCGCCGGCCGTCGAGGGCCGGCGCCAGCTCAGGCGCCGACGGTGCCGCGGTCGGACGCGAACACCGCGCTGGCCTCGCTCACCAGCGCCACGTGATTGCGCGCGGCCTCGCCGGCCGCGACGTCGTCGCGCCTGATGATCGCGCCGACGATCAGGTCATGTTCCTTCCACGATTTTTCCAGGCGCCCTTCCAGCCTGAACTGGGCGCGGCGGAACGGCGCCAGCCGGCTGCGCGTCGAGGTCGCGAGTTCGTAGATGTGCGCGCTGTGGGCGCCGCGATAGAGACGGGTGTGGAAGTCGGAATTGAACAGCTCGTAATCGGCCTCGCGCCGTTGCGTCACCAGCTGGACGGCGGCGCCGTGTTCGATCTCGAGCGCCCTGCGCTCCTGAACGGTCATGCGCTGCGCGGAAAACCGCGCGCAGATCGCTTCCAGCTCGGCCATGCTCTCGAACATCGACGCGAGATGGTCAGGCTTCACCAGCGCGACGATGGCGCCGCGGTTGGGGCGACGCTCCACCAGGCCCATCGCCGCGAGCTGGCCGAGCGCTTCGCGCACCGGCGTGCGCGAGACTTCGTAACGGTTGGCCAGCGACAATTCGTCGAGCTTCTCGCCGGGCCGCATGATTCCGGTCACGATCCGGTCGGAGATCGCGCGCACCATCTGATCGACCGTCGTCCCTGCGCGTACGAGCTTTCGCCCACGGCGCGTCACCGCGCGCGGGTCGGTAGGCCCCAGTCGCTCAACCGTCAAACCGCCCTCCTTGAGGCGCTAATGCAAACAGGAACGCATCTGCCCCTGCCGCGAGCAACCCCATTGGCTGGTTAATTTTCGTGCACAAAGTGCATACACTTGCCAATCATAAAGGCACAACACGAATCGTACCCAACTACGATCATTGAACAAATGACATTTTCCATATTGGCCTGTCAATTGCATACACTTTACACGGCCGCAACCCAATCCATCACAGGGAGATCTCCATGACGCAGCGAATGGTCTTTAATCGCCGGCAATTCCTTCACGCCACCACCGCCACCGCAGCGCTCGGCACGTTCGGCGCAGGCCGCGCCGCGGCCGCCTCGGCGGCGACGATCGGCTTCATCTATGTCGGCCCCAAGGACGACTACGGTTACAACCAGGCCCATGCCGAGGGTGCGGCCGCGCTGAAGAAGGCGATGCCGAACATCACGGTGGTCGAAGAGGAAAAGGTCCCCGAGACCGTCGACGTCCTCAAGACAATGGAATCCATGATCAATCTCGAGGGCGCGGGGCTCTTGTTCCCGACCTCGTTCGGCTATTTCGACCCCTTCATGCTGCAGGCGGCGACGAAATATCCCAAGGTCCAGTTCCGCCATTGCGGCGGCCTGTGGACCGAGAAGAACCCGAAAAACGCCGGCTCCTATTTCGGCTACATCGGAACGTGCCAGTACCTGAACGGCATTGTCGCCGGCCACATGACCAAGTCGAAGAAGCTCGGCTTCGTCGCCGCCAAGCCGATCCCGCAGGTCCTGCTCAACATCAATTCGTTCCTGCTCGGCGCCCGCGCGGTGGACCCCTCCATCACCTGCCAGGTCATCTTCACCGGCGAGTGGTCGCTGGCGGTCAAGGAAGCGGAAGCGACCAACGCGTTGCTCGACCAGGGGGCGGACGTGGTGACCTGTCACGTCGACAGCCCCAAGGTGGTGGTGCAGACCGCGGCCGGTCGCGGCGCCTATGTGTGCGGCTACCACGCCAACCAGTCGCCGCTGGCGCCCGCGAAGTATCTGACCGGCGCCGAATGGAACTGGGCCAATGTCTATCAGATGTACGCCAAGAAATTCGTGGCCGGCGAGCCGCTGCCGAATTTCACGCGCGGCGGACTGTCCGAGGGCTTCGTCAAGATGAGCCCGCTTGGACCGGCCGTTACCGAACCGGCGCGCAAGCAATTCGAGGCCAAGCTTGCCGAGATGATGAAGGGCGATTACTCCATCATCAAGGGACCGCTCAAGGACAACAAGGGTGGCGAGGTCGTGGCCGCCGGCACGGCCTACAAGGAAACGGCGATCGAGCTCGAAAAAATGAACTACCTCGTGGAGGGCGTCATCGGCGCGACCTCCTGAGCCAGAGGCCTCGGCTAGTGGTCCGATTCCAACATTTGCATCCCATCTCAGCACGCGCTTTGCAAATGCTGGAATCGAAGGACCACTAGCTAAGTTAAAGTGGCTAGTGTGGTTTTGGATTTGACATTCGCTTGTAGAGTTCGCGGCAATACTGAAGCGAATGTCAAATCCACCACACTTGCGCTGGGGAATACGCGATGAGTGAGGCGGCGAGCGAGACCTCCTTCGAGGCGGTCGGAGGACGGCGCAATTCGAACGCCCGGGCATGGATGGCCCGGCGGGCGGAAGGCATCGTCATCCCGCTCGCGGCCCTGCTCGCCGGCATGGCGGCGTTCAGCGTCTTCACGCTGGCGATCGGCAAGTCGCCGCTCGAACTGTTCGAGCTGATGTACCGTGGCGGCTTCGGCTCGTGGTTTTCGGTACAGAACACCCTGTCGCGCACCGCGCCGCTGCTGCTGGCGGGCCTCTGCGTCGCCATGCCGGCGCGGCTGGGGCTCGCCGTGATCGGCGGCGAGGGCGCGATCGTGCTGGGCGGCGTCGCCGCGGCCGCCGTCGGCCCGGCGATGGCCGGCCTGCCGGTGACGGTGGTGCAGCTCGCCATGGCCATCGCCGGCATGGCGATCGGCGGCATCTGGATCGGCGCCGTCGGCGCGCTGCGGCACTACCGCGCCGTCAACGAGACCATCTCCAGCCTGCTGATGGCCTATATCGCCATCGCCATCATGAACCATCTGGTCGAGGGACCGCTGCGCGATCCGGCGTCGCTGAACAAGCCCTCCACGCTGCCGATCGACGTCGCCGACCGCATCGGCTCGATTCCCGGGACCGACGTGCATTGGGGCCTCATCATCGGCGTCGTCGCCTGCGTGCTGTGCTGGCTGCTGATCGAGAAGACCAGCTGGGGCTTCGCCGCGCGTGTCGCCGGCGGCAACATGCGCGCCGCCCAGATCCAGGGCTTGCCGGTTGGTCCCCTGATCGTCGGCTTTTGCGCGCTCGCCGGCGCCTGCGCCGGGCTTGGCGGCATGATCGAGGTGGCGGCGGTGCATGGCTCCGCCAACGCCTCGCTCGCCGCCGGCTACGGCTACACCGGCATCCTGGTGGCGTTCCTGGCGCGACAGAACCCGCTCGCGATCATTCCGGTCGCCATCCTGCTCGGCGGCATCGACGCCTCGGGCGGCCTGATCCAGCGCCGCATGCACCTGCCGGACGCCACCGTGCTGGTGCTGCAGGGCATGATCTTCATCGCCATCCTGTTCAGCGATACGCTGTACGGGCGGTTCAAGATCTTCAATCCCGAACTCTGGACCGAGAAAGGCTAGCCCATGCCGTCCACCGACATCGGGCTGTGGGGCGTGCCGCTCGCCATCCTCGGCGGCGCCATCCGCGTGTCGACGCCGTTCATCTTCGTGTCGCTCGGCGAGACCATCACCGAGCGGTCCGGCCGCATCAATCTCGGCCTCGAGGGCATCCTGGTGTTCGGCGCGATGTCGGCCTACGCGGTCGCCGTCATGACCGGCTCGCCGTGGCTCGGCCTGCTCGCCGCGGCGGCGGCCGGCGCCTGCTTCGGCCTGTTCCACGGCTGGGTCTGCAAGTTTCCCAAGGTCAACGACATCGCGATCGGGATCGCGCTGATGCTGTTCGGGACCGGGCTCGCCTTCTTCTTCGGCAAGTCCTTCATCCAGCCGTCGGCGCCGCATCTGCCGGCGCTGCCGCTCGGGTTCTGGTCCGACATCTCGCAGGTCCGCTCCGCGCTCGACGTCAACGTGCTGTTCATCATCGGCGCGGCGCTGGCGGTGTTTCTGTGGTGGGCGTTTCGCAACACCCGCGTCGGCCTGATCATCCGCGTGGTCGGCGACTCATCCGACGCCGCCCGCGCCATGGGCGTCGATCCGGACCGCGTCCGCCTGCTGGCGACCGCCGTCGGCAGCGCGCTGGCGGCGATCGGCGGCGGCTATCTGTCGCTGTACTATCCCGGCAGCTGGAACGAGAGCATCTCGTCCGGCCAGGGGCTGATGGCGGTCGCGCTGGTGATTTTCTCGCGCTGGAATCCGCTCGGCTGCTTCGCCGCGGCGCTGCTGTTCGGCGGCGCCGGCGCGCTCGGCCCGGCGCTGCAGTCGGTCGGCGTCACCCACGGCTATTACCTGTTCTACGCGGCGCCCTACGTGCTGACGCTGGCGATCATGATCGCCACCACCTCGCCGGGCCGCACGCTCGCGGGTGCGCCGGGCGAATTGTCGATCACCAAATGAGGATGCCGTGATGCGATCGCACAGGAGAAGCCGCTCATGAATGCCCCCGCCGTCATCACCGAACGCTACATCGAAGCCGACCCCTATCCATGGCCCTATAACGGCGACCTCAGGCCCGGCAACACCGCGCTGATCGTCATCGACATGCAGACCGATTTCTGCGGCAAGGGCGGCTATGTCGACTCGATGGGCTACGACCTGTCGCTGGTGCGTGCGCCGATCGAACCGATCAAGGCCGTGCTGGCGGCAATGCGCGCCAAGGGATACCACGTCATCCACACCCGCGAAGGCCATCGCCCGGATCTCGCTGACCTGCCCGCCAACAAGCGCTGGCGGTCGCGCCGGATCAAGGCCGGCATCGGCGACCCCGGCCCGTGCGGCCGCATCCTGGTGCGGGGCGAGCCCGGCTGGGAGATCATCGACGAGCTCAAGCCGCTGCCGGGCGAGCCGATCATCGACAAGCCGGGCAAGGGATCGTTCTGCGCAACCGATCTCGAGCTGATCCTGAAGCAGCGCGGCATCGAGAACATCGTGCTGACCGGGATCACCACCGACGTGTGCGTGCACACCACCATGCGCGAGGCCAACGATCGCGGCTTCGAATGCCTGCTGCTGGAGGACTGCTGCGGCGCCACCGACTACGGCAATCACCTCGCGGCGATCAAGATGGTCAAGATGCAGGGCGGCGTTTTCGGATCGGTGTCGAACTCGGCGAAATTCGTCGCCCAGCTGGCGTGAGGCGCAGTCGTGCTCGTATCCGACGGTCCGCTTCCTGAACCGCCCACCAAGGCGATCAGCGTTGAAGCGCTCGGCATGACCATGCGCTTCGGTGGCTTTACAGCGCTCGACGACGTATCGATCAAGGTTCCCGCCGGCTCGTTCCACGCCTTGCTCGGCGAGAACGGGGCGGGCAAGTCGACGCTGGTCAAATGCATGATGGGTTTCTACCAGCCGACCGCCGGACAGATGGCGGTGGAAGGCAAGGAGGAACACATCAACTCGCCGCGCGACGCGGCGGCGCTCGGGCTCGGCATGGTGTACCAGCATTTCACCCTGGTGCCCTCGCTGACCGGTGCGGAGAACCTCGTCATCAACCGCGCCGACGCTCCGAGTATAATCGACTGGACCAAGGAACGCGCCGCGCTCGCCGCCTTCATGCAGACCATGCCGTTCCGCGTCCCGCTCGACGCCCCCGTATCGACGCTGGCCGCCGGCGAAAAGCAGAAGCTCGAGATCATCAAGCAGCTCTATCTCGGCAGCCGCTTCATCGTGCTCGACGAGCCGACCTCGGTGCTGACGCCGGGCGAAGCCGACGAGGTGCTCGGCCACGTCCGCCGCATGACCACGGGCGGCGAACTCACCGTGCTGATGATCTCGCACAAGTTCAACGAGGTGATGACCTTCGCCGACGACGTCACCGTGCTGCGCAAGGGCCGCCGCGCGGGCGGCGGCAAGGTCGCCGAACTCGACCACAAGGCGATGGCCGCGATGATGATCGGCGACCAGAAGATCGCGACCATCGATGCGCGGCAGCCGGTCGCGGCCGACGCCGCGCCCATGCTCACGGCGACCAGCATCAAGGCGCTGGACCGCTCCGGCCTGAAATCGATCAACATTGCCGGCCTGACGGTGCGCGCCGGCGAAATCGTCGGCATCGCCGGCATTTCCGGCAACGGGCAGAAGGAATTTCTCGAGGTGCTCGCGGGCCAGCGCCAGCGCGAGACCGGGGCGATCGCCGTGAAGGGCGCCCCCTACGGCGCGACGCGCGCGGAGGCGCGCGCGCTCAATGTGCGCTTCATTCCCGAGGAGCCGCTGCGCAATGCCTGCGCGCCGCGCATGACGGTGGCCGACAACCTGGCGTTCCGGACCTTCGACCTCGACAAGCGCGGCCAGCATTCGTTCTGGGTCGACGCCGGGGCCATCCGCCGCAACGCCGAGCGGCTGATCGCCCGGTTCAAGGTCAAGACCGCCTCGCTGGAGACGCCGATCGCATCGCTGTCCGGCGGCAATGTGCAGCGCGCCGTGCTGGCGCGCGAATTGACCGGCGAGGTCGACGTCCTGATCGTCGCCAATCCGTGCTTCGGGCTGGATTTCGCCGCGGTGGCCGACATCCGCGCCCGGATCATGCAGGCCCGCAACGCCGGCGCCGCGGTCCTGCTGGTGTCGGAGGACCTCGATGAACTGCTCGAGCTCTCGGACCGCATTCTGGTGATGTCGGAAGGCGCCATCGTCTACGAGACGCCGATCGCGGCGGCGGATTCCCGCGTCATCGGCCAGCACATGGCGGGGCATCACTGATGGGCGTCATCGCGGCCCGGCCGTTCGCCTTCACGTTCGAGCCCGGTTCGATCGCGCTGATCGTGATCGACATGCAGCGCGACTTCGCCGAACCGGGCGGCTTCGGCGAGAGCCTCGGCAACGACGTGACGCGGATCCAGGCCATCGTGCCGGCGGTCAAGCGGTTGATCGAAGGCTTTCGCGCGCACCGGCTGCCGGTGATCCACACCATGGAGTGCCATCGCCCCGATCTGTCCGACTGCCCGCCCGCGAAGCGCAACCGCGGGCAGCCGCGGCTGCGGATCGGGGACGCCGGGCCGATGGGGCGCGTGCTGATCGCGGGCGAGCCCGGCACCGCGATCCTGCCGGAGCTGGCGCCGCAGCAGGGTGAAATCGTCATCGAAAAGCCCGGCAAGGGCGCGTTTTACGCCACCGCGCTGCAGGACCACCTGGCGCGGCTGGGCGCCCGGCAGCTGGTGTTTGCCGGGGTGACGACCGAAGTGTGCGTGCAGACGACCATGCGTGAGGCGAATGACCGCGGCTACGAATGCCTGCTCGCGGAAGACGCGACCGAGAGTTACTTTCCAGAATTCAAGGCGGCCGCGCTGGCCATGATTCGCGCCCAGGGCGCGATTGTCGGCTGGACGGCGACCGTCAGTCAGGTTCTGGAAGGATTACGCAATGTCTAGCAAGAGCTTCGCCGGCCTGCTCGCCGGCGGTTGGCGAACCGTCGCCTATGAGCCGTTCCGCAAGGGCGTCGACGTGCATTGGCTCGAGAAGGGCGACACCGCCGACGACCCTTCGCTCGCGCTGTTGAAATACGCGCCCGGCGCGTCGGTGCCGCGCCACCGACACCTGGGTCTGGAGACGATCATGGTGCTGGACGGCAGTCAAAGCGACGAGACCGGCGACTACGGGCAGGGCGCCGTCGTGCTCAACGCCGCCGGCAGCGAGCACTCGGTCTGGTCCAAGGAGGGCTGTGTCGTGCTGATCCACTGGACCCGGCCCGTCGCCATCCTCGGGAGCGCCTGATGCAGCAGTTGCCCTTCGATCTCGACAGCCTTCACGAAGCCTACGCCGCCGGCCTGTCGCCGCTGGCGGTGGTGGAGATGGTGTTCGGTCGGATCGCGGCGGCGGCGGATCCCGGCATTTTCATCCACCTCGCCGAGCCGGATGCGCTCAGGCGCGAGGCTGCCGCACTGGGGCCGTTCGACCCGGTCGCGAAGCCGCTGTGGGGAATTCCCTTCGCCGTGAAGGACAATATCGACGTCGCCGGGATGCCGACCACCGCGGCCTGCCCCGCCTTCGCCTATCAGCCGGACGCGGACGCGACAGTGGTGGCGCTGCTGCGCCGCGCCGGCGCGCTGGTGGTCGGCAAGACCAATCTCGACCAGTTCGCCACCGGACTCGTCGGGGTTCGCACGCCCTATCCGATTCCAAGAAACGCCGTCGATGCCGCGCTGGTGCCGGGCGGCTCGTCCTCCGGCTCGGCGGTGGCCACCGCGCGCGGCATCGTCACGTTCGCGCTCGGCACCGACACCGCGGGCTCGGGCCGCATCCCCGCCGGGCTCAACAACATCGTCGGCCTCAAACCGACCTTCGGCGTGCTGTCGGCGTCCGGCATGGTGCCGGCGTGCCGGACGCTCGACTGCGTCTCGGTGTTTGCCCTGACGGTGGACGACGCCTACCGGGTGTTTGCGATCGCCGCGGCCTACGACGCCGGCGACGCCTATTCCAGGCGTATCACGGTGCAGCCGCTCGGGGCGCGGCCGCCGGCGCTCAGGCTCGGCGTTCCGGCGCGGGCCGACCGCCGGTTCTTCGGCGATGCCGCCATGGAGCAAGGCTACGACGCGGCGCTCGGGCGGCTCGAAACGCTGGGCTGCAGCGTGAGCGAACTGCCGTTCGACGACTTCTACGCCGCCGCGGACCTGCTCTATGCCGGGCCCTTCGTCGCCGAGCGCGACGCCGCCGTCGGCGCTTTCATGGATGCGCACCCGGATGCGGTGCATCCGGTGACCCGCGAGATCATCGGCGGCGCGCGGAAATTCTCCGCCGCCGACGTGTTCAGGGGAATCTACGCCTTGCAGGCGCTGCGCGCCAAGCTCGCCCCCGTCATCGGTTCGGTCGACCTGATCTGCGTGCCGACCGCGCCATCGCACTATTCGCTGGCGACGCTTGCCGCCGAACCGATCGCCGCCAACAGCCGGCTTGGTACCTATACCAATTTCGTCAATTTTCTCGACCTCTGCGGCATCACCGTTCCCTGCGGAACGCTCGCCAACGGATTGCCGATGAGCGTGACGCTGCTGGCGCCGGCCGGACAGGACGGGCTCGCTGCGGCCCTTGGCCGCGACCTGCACGCGGCAGCCGACACCCCGCTCGGCGCGACCGGTTGGCGCCGCGCGCCGCGCACTGCGGCGCCCACGCATGACGACGCGATCGAAATCGTCGTCGTCGGCGCGCATCTCTCCGGCATGCCGCTCAATCGCGAACTGCTCGATGGCGGCGCCGGCTTCCGTCGTGCCGCGCGCACGGCGGCGGGCTACCGGCTGTACGCGCTGGCCGGCCAGACCCCGGCAAAGCCCGGCCTGGTCCGCGACGCCGCGGGCAACGGCGGCATCGAGGTCGAGGTCTGGGGCATGCCCCCGGATGCGTTCGGGCGCTTTGTCGCCGCCATTCCCGCGCCGCTCTGCGTCGGCACCATCCAGCTCGCCGACGGCACCGCGCCGAAGGGCTTTCTCGTCGAGCCCGCGGGTCTCGCCGGCGCCACCGACATTTCCGGGTTCGGCGGCTGGCGCCGATACGTCGCGTCCGCGTAGCGGAAACCGG
>JBKQQE010000006.1:0-2961 GCA_052326245.1 Xanthobacteraceae bacterium
CAGCAGCACTCAAAAACACTTTCCAACAATCGCTAAACTTTGATCGATCCTAACGAATGGCAAATCCGGGATTTGCGGCGGCCCCGTCGAAATTCGACGTTCGCGCGGGGGATGCGGTCGACGAAAACAGGATACCAGGTGCGCGCACGATGACGGAAACTGCTTCTTTACCAACTGGGCTTGGCGCGGTGGAACGCGAGATCGCGAAAGCCTGCAAGGAGGCCGGCCGCGACAGGTCGTCGGTGACGCTGATCGCGGTGTCGAAAACCTTCGGGGCGGAGGCGATTGTGCCGGTGATCGCCGCGGGCCAGCGGGTGTTCGGTGAAAACCGGGTGCAGGAGGCGAAAGCCAAATGGCCGGCGCTGGTGGCCAGCTATCCCGGGATCGCGCTGCATCTGATCGGCCCGCTGCAGACCAACAAGGCGAAGGAGGCGGTGGCGCTGTTCGACGCCATCCATTCGCTGGACCGCCCAAGTCTTTGCGAAGCGTTAGCCAAGGAATTCGTTAAGCAAGCGCGCAGGCCGCAGCTGTTCGTCCAGCTCAACACCGGCGAGGAGCCGCAAAAGGCGGGCATCGCGCCTGGCGAGGCCGATGATTTCATCCGGCGCTGCCGCGACAGTTACGGTCTGTCGGTTTCGGGCCTGATGTGCATTCCGCCGGTCGATCAAGCCCCGGCGCCGCATTTCGCGCTGACGGCGAAGATCGCCGCGCGCAACGGCCTGACCTGCCTGTCGATGGGGATGAGCGCCGATTTCACGGTCGCGATCCAGTTCGGCGCCACCCATGTTCGCGTCGGCTCGGCGATCTTCGGCCACCGGGATTAACCCCGCCCCGGCGGGGTTATCCCGTGGATGTCACGCGATAATGATTCGGGTCGACGGCGAAAGCCGTTTCAAGAGCTGCAGCATCGCCGCGCGGGTCATGGCCACGCATCCGGCGGTCGGTGCGAAATGCGGGCGGGCCAGATGCAGGAACACGGCGCTGCCGCGCCCGGCGACGCGCGGGCGGGTGTTGTGGTCGATCTCGACGATGAAGTCGTACAGCGCGTCGGTCCGCATCAGCCGGTCGCCGCCGGCGCCGCGGCCGAGCCGGACCGGCCGGTTATAGTGGCGGCTGCCCGGGTTCTCGTCCCAGGCGTCGGTGGCGGTGATGGCGCGGGCCGGAAGCCGCGTCGATGGCTTCGGATGGCGGTCGGCGCGAAACCAGAGTTGCCGCGGATGATAGACACCCCGCGGCGTGCCGCCGTCGCCTTCGCGCTTGTTGGCCCTGATTCCGCCACGCCCGAGGGCGACCGGTATGGCGCGCCCGCCCACCAAGAGCCAGCCGCGGCTCGGGTTGCCCGCGGCGGCGTGAATAGCGATGGCCCGCCAGGGCAGGTCTGCCGGTCGTTTACGATAAGTGATTGGAAAATCATACATTCTCGTAAAATACCACAACTCTTCCTTGCGCTTTTCGCCGCAAATGCTCTATTCCCGCAGCAGCCTTCCGATTATCCCGAGGATTTTACCCCATGGCCAGTGCCCGCAAGATCCTGATCGTTGACGACGATAGCGATCTCCGCGAAGCCCTGATGGAGCAGCTGTCGCTGCACGAGGAGTTCGAGGCGTCCGCCGTCGACACCGGCGCCAAGGGCGCGCAGGCGGCCAAGGCCACCACCCCGGACCTGGTGCTGATGGATGTGGGGCTGCCGGACACGGATGGCCGCGAAGTCGTGCGCAGCCTGCGCAAGGGCGGCTTCAAGTCCCCGATCATTATGCTCACCGGCCACGACACGGATTCCGACACTATCCTGGGCCTGGAAGCGGGCGCCAACGACTACATCGTCAAGCCGTTCCGGTTTGCGGTGCTGCTGGCGCGGATCCGCGCCCAGTTGCGCCAGCACGAGGCCAGCGAGGATGCGGTGTTTTCGGTCGGCCCCTACAGCTTCCGGCCCGGCGCCAAGATGCTGACGGGCGCCAATGCCAAGAAGGTCCGGCTGACCGAGAAGGAAACCGCGATCCTGCGCTTTCTGTTTCGCGCCGGCCAGCAGCCGGTGTCGCGCGAGACGCTGCTGCAGGACGTCTGGGGCTACAATTCCGGCGTCACCACCCACACGCTGGAGACGCACATCTACCGGCTGCGCCAGAAAATCGAGAAGGACGCCGCAAATCCCGAGATTCTGGTCACAGAATCCGGCGGCTATAAGCTGGTGCCGTGACGCGATTCGCAATACGATTCGCGGCGTCTGTCCCGGACTTGGCCGTGACGTTCGATCGCCCGGTACCGCATGTCGATTGAAGACGATGTCGCCCTGTTCGAACGGGTTCCGACGCTGCGGCTCTTGGGGCGCGAGGCCTTGCGCAATCTCGCCTTCGGCACCGAGCAGCGCGACGTGGGGCGCAACGAGGCACTGTTTCAGGCCGGCGACATCGCCGACGCCGCCTTCGTGGTGCAGAGCGGCTCGTTCCGGGTCAGCGCCGAAGACGGCAGCCACCACGAGGTGACCGCGGGTCCGGGGTCGCTGATCGGCGAGCTGGCGCTGCTGGTGCCGATGCAGCGGCCGTCGACGGCGATCGCGCTGGAATATTCCTCCACCGTGCGGATCTCACGCAGCCTGTTTCAGCGCGTGCTCGAGGGCCACCCCGACGCCGCGCGGCGGCTGCGCGACGACCTCGCCAGCCGCACCAGCCAGGCCGCCAGCGATCTGTTGCTGGTCGGCGGCAAGCTGTCCGGGGCGTGAACGCGCGGGCGACGCCACAACTGGGACGCAGACATTCCCGACACGGAGGGCCAACAGCATTCCCGCGTCAGGGAGGCACGACCTCAACACATCCGATGTCGTCGTCGCCCAGCTTGACCCTACGACATGCACACGTCTTGTGTCGTTCCCGACTGTTCACTGGTCGGCCGAATGCTTCGTTTTCGGACTGAAGTTCTCCGGCAGTGAACTGTTCCCTCCCCCCTTGTGGGGGAGGGTTAGGG
>JBKQQE010000007.1:0-2534 GCA_052326245.1 Xanthobacteraceae bacterium
GTCGAGACGCCGCGCCATGCGCCAGACCCGGCCGGCCTCAATCGCGAGGTTGGCGCGGCGGTTGACGATGCGGTAGAGGTAGTGGCGCTTGCGGGCGGAGAATCGCGCCTCGAAATCGTCCGCGACCGGTTCGGCCGCGAGCACCGCGATCGGGTGCGGCCGCAGATAGGCGTTGAGCGCGTCGCGAACCCGGTCGGCGCGATAGGCTTTCGGCAGGTCGAGATGCGCGACCTGGCCAAGCGCGTGAACCCCCGCATCGGTGCGCCCGGCGCCGTGCACCCGCACCGCCTCGCCGCACAGCGCCAGCGCGGCTTTCTCCAGCGCGCCCTGCACCGACGGGCCGTTCTCCTGCAGCTGCCAGCCGCAGAACGGCCGGCCGTCATATTCGAGCGTGAGTTTGTAGCGCGGCATCACATCAGCCGGACTGGCGGCATCAGCGGCGTGCCGCGCAGGAACACGTCCGCCTGCATCGGCTGCTTGCTGGCGCGCTGCAGCTCCAGGATCCGGATCGCGCCGTCGCCGCAGGCGACCGTGAGTTGGCCGTCGAGCAGCGCGCCCGGCGCGCCGGATCCCGCCGCCGGTTCGCAGCGCAGGATCTTGACCCGCACCGCCTCGCCGTCGATCGGGAATTCGCACCAGGCGCCGGGAAACGGCGACAGCCCGTGGCAATGGCGCAGCACCGCGCGCGCGGGCCTGGTCCAGTCGATGCGGGCCTCGGCCTTGTCGATCTTCGCCGCGTAGCTGACGCCGTCGGCCTGTTGCGGCGTCAGCGTCAGCGAGCCGCGCGCGAGCGCCGCCATGGCGCGGGCCATCAGGTCGGCGCCGATCCGCGCCAGGGCGTCGTGCAGGTCGCGCGCGGTCATGGCGTCGGTAAGCGCGACCCGTTCGGCCATCGCCACGTCGCCGGTGTCGAGCCCGACATCCATCCTCATCACCATCACGCCGCTCTCGGTATCGCCCGCCATGATCGCGCGGTTGATCGGCGCGGCCCCGCGCCAGCGCGGCAACAGCGAGGCGTGCAGATTGTAGCAGCCGAGCGGCACCCCTTCGAGGATCGCCTGAGGCAGGATCAGCCCGTAGGCCACCACCACCGCGGCGTCGGCGCCGTGGGCGCGAAACGCCGCTTCGGCCTCGGCGGTCTTCAGCGTCTTCGGCGTCAGTACCGGAATGCCGAGCCGCCGCGCCTCCTGCCCGACCGGGCTCGCCTGCTCCTTCATGCCGCGGCCGGCCGGCTTCGGCGCGCGGGTATAGACCGCCACCACCTCGTGGCCATGGCCAACCAGGGAGAGCAGCGTCGGCACCGCGAAGTCGGGCGTGCCCATGAAGATCAGACGCAGCGGCATCTATGTTTCCAGACGGATCAACTATCGACTTGTCGTGGCCGGGCTTGTCACCGCAAGCCGGGTTTATCCGGCTTGCGGCACTCGAGAAAACGCAACGCGGTAATAGCCGCGTTGCTATGCCATCCACGTCTTGCTTGCCGCGCTGCTGTTAAGACGTGGATGCCCGGCATAAAGCCGGGCATGACGACCTAACATAGGCTCTGCAACGGCGCTCAGCCCGTCGCCCGCTTCGCGGCCTTGGAGAACTTCTTGATGACGCGGTCGCGCTTCAGCTTCGACAGGTAGTCCACGAACAGCACGCCGTTGAGGTGGTCGATCTCGTGCTGGATGCAGGTGGCGAACAGGCCGGTGGCGTCCTCCTCGTGCAGCTTGCCGTCGAGGTCGAGATAGCGGATGCGCACCGACGCCGGCCGCTCGACCTCTTCGTAATATTCCGGAATCGACAGGCAGCCTTCCTCGTAGACCGACAGCTCCTCCGTCGCGGACAGCACCTCCGGATTGATGAAGACGCGGGGCTGGCGCTCCTCGCCCTCCTTCTTCGAGAGATCCATGGTGATGAGCCGCACCGGCTCGGCGATCTGGATCGCCGCGAGCCCGATTCCGGGGGCGTCGTACATGGTCTCGAACATATCGTCGGCAAGCTTGCGCACTTGCGTGGTGACGGATTCGACCGGCTTCGACACCAGTCGGAGCTTCTTGTCGGGCAGGATGATGATTTCGCGAATAGCCATGGCGCGCGATTTAAGCTGGGCTCCGGACCGGGTCAATCGCCGAACGACCCCCGGGCACCGAGTTTCGCGCCGCGGCTCTTTACCGGCGGTTAACCATAAATCGTAAGCCTTGATTTACTTTAAATGTTCCCTCTTCGTTCGCAATCAAGGCCGAATCGGGCTACAAGGCGGCCATGAACGAGATTCTTTTCGTGATCGACGGCACGCCGATCCGCGTCGCCGTGGCCCTGATGGTGTTCGGCGGCGCCGTGCTGGCGCTGCTGCTGGCCATCGCCATTATCATGGTGCGCGGCGGCTCCCGCGGCAGCGCCGCCGCCCGCGCCCAGGCCGAGCGGGCGGACGAACTGGAGGCGCGCGTCACCGACCTGTTGCGCGCGCAGGCCGAGGCCCAGGCCAATACCCAGGGCCGGGTCGACGCCATGGGACAGGCGCTGGCCAACCGCCAGGCCGAAATGGCGCG
>JBKQQE010000008.1:0-11433 GCA_052326245.1 Xanthobacteraceae bacterium
GTGTTGCTGGTGCTGCTGGCCATCCGCGCGATCTTCGGACGCATCATCACCCGCCGATTGACCGCCATGACGGGCGTGATGCGGAGCCTGGCAGAGGGGGACAATACGGTCGAGATCCCGGTGCAGCCTGAGCTGGATGAAATCGCCGAAATGGCGGGCGCGGTTGCGATCTTCAGACGCAATGCGGTCGAGAACGAGGGGCTGCAGGCGGAGCGAAACCTGGAGCAGGCGAGGAAGCTGCAGCGCCAGGCCGCCATCGAGCAGCACATCGCCGCCTTCGAGCAGGGCATCCGAAACACGCTCGACCAGCTCACCTCCGCCGCCGCGGAAATGCGCACGACCTCGCAGGGCATGTCGAACACTGCCAACCAGACCACCGCGCGTGCCACCGCGGTCGCCGGCGTCGTGGAAGAAGTCTCATGCAACATGCAGACGGTGGCTTCCGCAGCCGAACAACTGCTGGCGTCGGTCGCCGAGATCGGGCGCCAGGTCAGCAATTCCAGCGCCATCGCCAGCCAGGCGGTCGGCGAGGCAGGCCGCACCAACGCGACGGTGCAGACGCTCGCGCAGGCGGCGCAGAAGATCGGCGACGTGGTGCAACTCATCACGGCGATCGCCGAACAGACCAACCTGCTGGCACTGAACGCCACCATCGAGGCGGCGCGCGCCGGGGAGGCGGGCAAGGGCTTCGCGGTGGTCGCGGCAGAGGTCAAGATGCTCGCCAACCAGACCGCGAAGGCGACCGGCGAGATCGGCGCCCAGGTCACGTCGATGCAGCATGCCACCGGCGATGCGGTCAGCGCCATCGGCAAGATCGGCGGCACCATTGCCACCATCAGCGATATCGCGGCGGCCATCGCCGCGGCCGTCGAGCAACAGGGCGCCGCGACGCGGGAAATCACCCGGAACGTGCATGAAGCGGCGAACGGCGCGAACGATGTTTCGAGCAATATTTCCGGCGTCAACGAAGCCGCCCGCGAAACCGGCGCGGTGTCGGCCGAGGTTCTCACCTCCGCCGACATGCTCGGACGGCAGGCCGCGGAACTGCGCGCCGCAGTCGACAGCTTCCTCGGCAATATCCGGGCCGCCTGAGGCCGAGCGGTCCGTCTTTGTCCGGACGTGGCGACGGCATCGATCGGCATTTTGAGCCGTTGCAGAAAAGTCGAAGACGAGCCGATGCGCTTCAGCGATCAAAATAACATAACGAATTCTTAAGCCACGGCCGGCGCCGTGGCGTCCGCCCATCGCCGATGCAGACGGCGGATCGTCAGCCCTCGTTGTCGGCCAAGCCAAAGTCGCAGACGATCTGCGGCGAAATGACGAGGCCGCTTGGTATCTTCAGGAATCTGACGGAGGGAGACGGATGACACAGCGGCTCGCGGTGAGGCAGCTTCGCGCCCCTCACCCGTCGCATCTACGTATTGGCGCAGCGGCGAGTCCGAGCGCCGCCGAAGGAGCATTGCAGGATTCATGGAAACTATACCAAATATGCGGAACAACCCCGGATTGTGACCGCCGTCGCTGCAAGATCATCGCGCCATATGCTAACGTGTAAGTTGTGTGATTGTACGTCAGCGTTGTGGTCGGGGACCGATGGCCTCCAACAGTTTGTCGCAAGAGCAGGCCCCCACGCGGGTAGCGCGTCGCCGCTGGCAAGAGGAACGGTTGCTGCGATGTGCCGTCAGGATGGCCCGCATGGGCTACTGGGAGTCGCACAGTGCCGCCGCGACGGATTTCTGGATATCGCCTGAGCTCGCCGTGCTCTACGAATTCGAGACGGTTGACGGCTTCATCCCCATCGCCACGGTGCGCGAGCGCTTCGTGCCTGAAAGCCGGCAGGTTCTGGAGGAGCATTACGCGGCCTGCTGGGCGTGGGGGCTGCCCTATGCGGTGCAGACGAGGCTCCGCAGGTCCGATGGCAGCCTGCTCGACTGCATGGTGCATGGCGAGCCGGAATTCGACCCGGGCGGTCAGGTCCGGCACGTGTCCGGCATTGTCCGCGACGTCACCGAGGAAACCTCCGCGCTGCGGCGCCTGGCGGAGAGCGAGCAACGGCTTGCCGATTTTGTCAGCACCGCCTCGGACTGGTGCTGGGAGACCGACGCCGCGCATCGGCTGCTGCCCTATCCCAAGTTGCTTGACGGCAATGCAGCCTTCCAGACGGTGGCCTCTGGCGGGAGCGCGCGCTGGGAGCTGGCCTATGCGCCCGAGGACGGGGAGGCCATGGCGCTGCACCGGGCCGACATGGAGGCCCATCGCGCTTTCCGTGACTTCACCTATACGGTGATCGGCCAGGACGGGTCGCGCGTCAGTATCTGCACCAGCGGCAAACCCATCTTCGCCAATGATGGCGCCTTTCTCGGCTATCGCGGCACGGCCAGCGACATCACCCAGCTCAGGGCGGCCAAGACGATGCTCGACCAGCGCACGCGCGCGCTGGAGGAAGCCCACCGGCTCGGCAAGATCGGCACCTGGAGCTATCGGCTGGACATCGACCGCACGGTCTGGGCGCCCGAGCTCTACCAGCTTCTCGGCTTCGAACCCGACGCGTTCGAGCCGACCTATGAGAACACCAGGCCCTATTTCCTGGGCGACGACGCCGACCACTTCCGGGACGTGCAGGAACGGGTCCTGCGCACCCAGAGGACCGAGGCCACCGACCTGCGCATGTTGGACTCGGACGGCACGGTCCGCGATCTTGCGGTGATCTGCAAGGCGGAGGTCGCCCGCGACAAGGTCATCGGCATCATCGGCACCGTGCAGGACGTCACCGAGCGCAAGGAGGCCGAGCGCCGGCTCGAGCAGCTCGCCTACAGCGACCCTTTGACCGGCCTTGCCAATCGCGCGCTGTTCAAGCGCCGGCTCGCCAGCGTGATCGAGGGCTGCGCCCTGGAAGGCCGGAGCGGCGCGCTGCTGCTGATCGATCTCGATCGCTTCAAGGAGGTCAACGATTCCCTCGGCCATGCCGCCGGCGACGAATTGCTGGTCCGCGTGGCGGCTGCCTTGCGGCACGAGCTGGGGCCGCGCGCCTTCATCGCCCGGCTCGGCGGCGACGAATTCGCCGTGCTGGCGGAGGCATGCGGCATGTCCGACGCTGCGCTGACCGCGCTTGCCGATCGGCTGATCGGCAGGCTGTCCGGCCCCGTCGATCTCACCGAGGGCGAGGCCTTCGTCGGCGCCACCATCGGCATCGCCCGCCTGCCGGAGCATGGGGCGACGGCGGAGACGGCCGCGCGCAACGCGGACCTGGCGCTCTACACGGCCAAGGAGGCCGGGCGCGGCCGGGCGCAACTGTTCGAGCCGGTCTATGCCCAGGCGGTCGATCAAAGGCTCGATCTCGCCCGGCATCTGCGCCACGCCGTGGAGACCGGCGCCCTCAAGGCCCATTACCAGCCGCAGGTGGACCTGAGGACCGGCTACGTCACCAGCTTCGAGGCGCTGCTGCGCTGGACCCATCCCGAGCGCGGGCCAATCTCGCCGGCGGAGTTCATCCCCATCGCCGAAAGCTCCGGGCTCATCGTCGATCTCGGCCTGTGGGTGCTCCGCGAGGCGTGCCGGCAGGGCCGTGCCTGGTTGGATGCCGGGTTGCCGCCTCGCTCCATCTCGGTCAATGTTTCGCCGGCGCAGATCTGGAACCAGGATTTCGAGACGGCCGTCGCGGCCGTGCTGGCGGAGACCGGCTTTCCGGCGAAGCTGCTCTGCCTGGAGCTCACCGAAAGCCTGTTCGTGGATCATACCGAGCAGCGGATCAGTCGCACGCTAAAGGCCCTCTCCGGTCTGGGCCTCCGGCTGGCGCTGGACGATTTTGGCTCGGGCTATTCCTCGCTCGGCTATCTGACGCGCCTGCCCTTCGACTGGCTGAAGGTGGACCGCGGCTTCGTGGATGGCATTTCCACCGCGCCGGAGAAGCGCAAGCTGCTGGGCGGCATCATCGCCCTGTCGCACGGGCTGGGCCTGACGGTGGTGGCGGAGGGGGCCGAACTGCAGGCCGAAGTGGACGTGCTCAGCGGGCTCGATTGCGATCTGGTGCAGGGCTTCGTCTTTTCCCCACCCATCGCCCCCGACGAGGCGCCGCTGGCGGCCGCCTCCATCGAGCGCGAGCTCGCAGTCGCCCGCGCGAAAGCGTCGGAAGCCGAGGCGCTGATCGCCCAGTTGAAGTCGCAGGCCGCCAAGCTGAGGAACACTGCTGCTCCACACGAGCAACGGCGAAGTTCGTAGTTTTGTTCTGAATGGCAGCAGTTTGGTGCACCACGTTGCGCCGCAACGCGCATCGCGACACGTAAGCTAATTGTTGACAACCGTCAGCTAATCGCTTACGTTGCCGATGGCATGATCAGAAGCTTCAAGAGCAAGCCTCTCGCCGAACTTTGGGAGAAGGGGCGAACGTCGAAGATCGATTCGAAAATGCATGAACGTGTCGTTCGTCGTCTGGATCGCTTGGATGCCGCGGTGACGCCGCAGGAAATGAACATCCCCGGCTTTGATTTTCATGCTTTGAGAGGCTTCAAACCCACGCGCTATTCGGTCCACGTGAATGGGCCGTGGTGCATCACGTTTGAATTCGAGGACGGCGATGCCTGCCGGGTTGACTTCGAGCAATATCACTGAGGAGAGACAATCATGGTCTATGGCGCCAAGCGGAATCCGGATCGCTGCCCGACCCATCCTGGCGCTTTGCTGAGAGAGGACGTGATCCCGGCGACCGGCAAGACCAAAGCCGAAATTGCACGGCTTCTCGGCATTTCACGGCAGCATCTCTACGACATTTTGCGCGAGCGCAAGCCGGTCTCTCCGGCGGTTGCGGTTCGACTCGGCAAGTTGTTTGGCGACGGCGCCGGGGTCTGGGTACGCATGCAGGCGGCTTACGATACGTGGCACGCGGAACGCGAAGAGGATGTGAGCGGCATTCCCACGCTCCGTCCCCGAGCCGCATAAGCGTGGGCGCCGTCCTGGCGACGCTGCAATAGGCGCATCACGGGCTGTATTTGGCGCCCTGCGCGTATCCACGGCTGCTTTGTCGTAAGAAATCGTATGGTGGCGCACCCGACACGATTCGAACGTGTGACCTTTGCCTTCGGAGGGCAACGCTCTATCCAGCTGAGCTACGGGTGCGTGCGCTCCATTTAGCCGATTGGGCGGCGAGGGGCAACGGGGCGGACAGGGGTTTTGTGAGGCTCGGAGGGATGCTGCGGGCCTTCCTCAGGCGACGGCCACACGTTCGAATCGTGTCGGGTGGGGGATAGGGCGTGTGCCGGGCGCGCCGGGGCTGTGGCGCGGGGGTCGTGTGGGAGACTCGAGCCAAACTCGGGCGGGGATCATGAGCGCGGAGCCGAATTCCCGCCCTCAAGAGCTTGGGCCGAATGACGCCCCCGATCTTGTCGGCCGATCGGGGTAGATACCGGAAGTGACCGGCCGACGGACAAACCGATGCGTTTGACCTGGAGTTGGCCCTCCAACCTATTGATTTGTCGATAAAGCCATGTCGATTATCGACGGATGAACGCGCTGTCTACGTGACGCCACTTAGATCGATCGAGGATACTTCAGGGGCAGTTTGATTTACACGGCCTGATAGGCCTGACAGGAATTAGATGACCGTGATGGCTGATGGGGAGCTGGCTTCTTTCCGGCGTGCCAACGCTGAGCTACGGGCTCAGATGACCGCGGCATCCCGGGTGCTGGAAGTCATTGCAAGCTCACCGTCCGATCTGAAACCCGTGGTCGAGACCATTGCCGAGAGCGCTCGTGAGCTCACTGGGTCGCTATTAAGCGGGGTGGCGCGCCTGGAAGACGGGCTGGTGAAGATAATCGCCCATGCCGGGTGGCATGGAGAGGCGTTGGCGGCCTTGGAGCGGGGGTATCCGAGGCCAGCGGCGCGCGATAATCCGATTGCAGTGGCAATGCTCGATGGTGAGGTCGCAAACGTTGCCGACATTCTTACCTCCGGCGCGAATTACAGCCGCCAGATCCAGGCGGTCACCGGTTACCGAAGCATGCTCATCGTTCCGATGATGCGCGAGCAGAAGGCCATCGGCGCCATTTGCGTCTTCAATCGTGAGGTGGGTGTCTTTCGGGAAGCCCATATCGACCTCCTCAAGACCTTCGCCAATCACGCGGTGATCGCCATCGAGAACGTGCGGCTGTTAAACGAGGCGAAAGAGGCATCGGCTCAGCAGGCCGCGACCTCAGAGGTCCTGCGGGTCATTAGCAGTTCAGTCGCCGATACCGCACCAGTGTTCGAAAAGATTCTCGACATCTGCGAAAACCTGTTTGCCACCGAACAATTGGGCATCTTCCTGGTGAAGCCCGACGGGCAGACCCATGTGGGAGCCTGGCGCGGCGACGCCTTCGAAGCTGTGGTCCACAGCTTTCCCAAGCCGGTTGACCAGACAGCGACGGGACTTGCGATTCGCAATCGCAGTATCCTCTACATCCCGGACACCGCGACCACTCCCGACATGCCGCCTGCGGTGCGAGCCGTTTATGAACGGGTCGGCGACTTTTCGATTGCATGGGCGCCGATGCTCGGGGAGGAGCGCGGCGTTGGCTCGATATCCGTAATGCGGCAACCGCCCAGCCCGTTTTCCGAAAAAGAGCTCGCTCTCCTCAAGACCTTCGCCGATCAGGCTGTGATAGCGATCAAGAACGCGCGGATGTTCGAGGAGGTACAGGCGAAGACCCATGATCTCTCGGAAGCACTGCAACAGCAGACCGCAACCGCAGACGTCCTGCGGGCCATCAGCAATTCGTCGGGCGATCTTCAACCGGTCTTCGACGCCATGCTGGCGAACGCGACACGCATATGCGAAGCCAAGTTTGGCATGATGTGGTTGATCGAAGGGGATGCGGCGCGCTGCGTTGCTCTGCATAATGCGCCAACAGCCTTTGCTGAACTCCGCCAGCGCGAGCCCGTTGTCCGCCCCGGTCCGGATACCGCGATGGGTCGTCTGCTCAAGTCCAAACAGGTCGTTCACATCGAGGACGCCACCGCGGAACGGGCTTACATTGAGGGAGATCCGGTTCGGCGCGCGAACGCTGACCTCGCCGGCGCAAGAACAATCGTCGCAGTGCCGATGCTTAAGAAAAACGAGGTTATCGGCGCTATCGGCATATTTCATCAAGAGGTTCGGCCGTTCACGGAAAAGCAGATTGAGCTTGTCACGAATTTTGCCAATCAGGCCGTGATCGCGATCGAAAATGCCCGCTTGCTGAACGAACTGCGGGAGCGCACCACCGACTTGACGGAATCTTTGCAACAGCAGACTGCGACCGCCGACGTGCTCAAGGTCATCAGCCGGTCGGCCTTCGACCTGCAGATGGTGCTGGAAACCTTGACGCAGTCCGCCGTGGATCTGAGCGGCGCGACGCGCGGCCTGATTCTGCTTCGCGACGGCGATCTGTTCCGGTTCCGGGCGAGCTCCCACGCTGAAAATCCGGACTGGATCCGGTTTCTGAGGGAGCACCCGCAGAAGGCGGGGCGGACTTCGGCGAGCGCGCGGGCTGTCGCGAGCGGTCAGATCGTGTGCGTGCCCGATGTGCTCGCCGACCCGGAGATCGACATGCCGGCGACCGCGCTTGCGGGGATCCGGGCGGCTCTGGCCGTGCCGCTGCTGCGCGACGGCAAGGTCGAAGGAGTCATGGTGCTGTCACGCCCGACCCCGGGATCTTTCAACGCCCGCCAGATCGAGCTGGTGCAGACCTTCGCCGACCAGGCGGTGATCGCCATCGAGAATGTCCGGCTGTTCGAGGAGGTGCAGGCGCGCACCAAAGAGTTGGCCGCCTCGCTCGACGAACTGCGCACCGCGCAGGACCGCCTGGTGCAGACCGAAAAACTCGCCTCGCTCGGCCAGCTCACCGCCGGCATCGCCCACGAGATCAAGAACCCGCTCAACTTCGTCAACAATTTCTCGGCTCTGTCGGCGGAATTGACCGACGAGCTGAACGATGTTCTGAAGTCCGTCTCGCTCACCCAAGAGGCTCGGCGGGAGGTCGACGAACTGACAGGCATGCTGAAAAGCAATCTCGAAAAAGTGGTGCAGCACGGCAGGCGCGCCGACTCTATCGTCAAGAACATGCTGCTGCATTCGCGCGAGGGTTCCAGCGAGCATCGGCTCGCTGACATCAACGCCATCGTCGACGAGAGCCTCAACCTTGCATATCACGGGGCCCGCGCCGAAAAAGCCGGATTTAACATCATGCTGCAGCGCGACTTTGATCCGGACGCCGGCGAGGTCGACGTGTTTCCGCAGGAAATTACCCGCGTCTTTTTGAACCTGATCTCGAACGGATTCTACGCCGCCGCCAAACGCAAGGCGGAGGCCGGCGACGGCTTCGAGCCGGCGCTGCGCGCGACGACGAGGAACCTCGGCAGCACGGTAGAGATCCGGATCCGCGATAACGGCACCGGCATTCCGGTCGAGGTGAAGGAGAAGATGTTCAATCCATTCTTCACCACAAAGCCGGCCGGCGAAGGCACCGGGCTTGGCCTGTCGATGAGCCATGACATCATCGTGAAACAACACGGTGGCACGATCGATGTAGACACCGAGCCAGGTGCATTCACCGAATTCATCATAACGTTGCCGCGGACAGGCAATCTTTCGAGTAGCACGAGGGGGCAGACGTGAGCGTTTTGGTTCTCGTGGTCGACGACGAGCCTGACGTCGCGGAGCTGTTCCGGCAGCAATTTCGGCGGGACCTGCGCGCGCAGCGCTTCACGATGGAGTTTGCTGTGTCGGCGGCGGACGCGCTGGCGCGCATCGCCTCCACCATCGAGCAATCGTTGATCCTGATCCTGTCCGACATCAACATGCCCGGGATGACCGGGCTGGAGATGTTGCCCAAGGTGAAGGAGATCCGCCCCGAGGTCCCCGTGATCATGATTACCGCCTATGGCGATCCCGAGACCAAGCGCAAGGCGATCGAAGGCGGCGCGGAAGGTTTGCTGACCAAGCCAATCGACTTCACCCTGCTGCGGCAGGAAATCGACACGCGACTAGGTTAGGCCGGGTGACCGGTGTGTCACGCTAATCTTGGCATTCGACGTCAGTTCGCCATCAACCTCCATTTCCGGTCCTTGTCAAAGCGGCTTCGGACAACTGCTGTAGACAGTCTCGCCCTCCTCAGGCGACGGTCGCACGTTCGAATCGTGTCGGGTGGGGGCGTGGGGCGTGCCGGGGCTGTGGCGCAGGGGCAGGCTGGGAAATTCGGCCCAAACTCGGGCTCGGCTCGCGAGCGCGTGGCTGAATGCCGACGCTCGATAGCTTCGGCCGGATGCAAGCTTTCAACGGCAACCCGGACGCGACGCCGGGTCGTCCTTGGACCTGGACCGGACATTGACCCTAGCCCAACAGCCGCCGGCCATGCTTTCATGGCGGGATCGAGATTTGCCGATTTAGGGGCATTCTTTTGACCGGCGAGCGCGTAGAACGGCGATTGGCGGCTGTGCTGGCGGCGGATGTCGCCGGGTATAGCCGTCTCATGGGCGCCGACGAAGAAGACACCCTGGCCCGGCTCAAGGCGGTGAGAAAGACCCTTATTGACCCAACCATCGCCGCGCATCGCGGCCGCATCGTCAAGACCACCGGCGACGGCCTTCTGGTGGAGTTCGCCAGCGCAGTGGACGCTGCGCGCAGCGCGATCGAGGTCCAGCGCGGCATGGCCGAACAGAATGCGTCTGTGCCGCAGGACGAAAGGATCGAACTCCGGATTGGCATTCACGTCGGCGATATCATTTTCGACGAGAACGACATTTTCGGAGATGGTGTTAACATCGCGGCTCGACTCGAAGGGATCGCGGAACCTGGAGGCGTTTGCATCTCCGACGACGCGCATCGGCATATTCGCGGCAAGGTCGATATCGTTTTCGATGATATGGGACCGCAGGCCTTGAAGAACATTACTGAGCCGATGCGTGCGTGGCGTTGCCAAATTAATGCGAACGCATCTTCGGCAGCGCCGACAAAATCGTCAGTCGAGATTATCCAGCCTCTCGCGATCACAGACAAACCCTCCATTGCCGTGCTGCCTTTCACCTGTTTTTCCGAGGAGCGCGAGTTTAAATTTCTGACGGAGGCAATGAGTGAGGATTTGATCACGATGTTGGCACGGATTCCCGGCTTCATCGTAATCGCCCGGCAATCCACCTTTGCTTACCAGGGCCGCTCGGTCGATAGCCGCCAGATTGGGCGCGAGCTTGGGGTCCGCTATATCATCGAGGGCAGTCTGAGGCCCGTCGGCCAGCAGCTTCGCGTTGGCACGCAGCTGATCGACGCGACGACCGGAGCACAGCTCTGGGCCGACCGGTTTGACGGTCAAGCCGAAGATGTCCTTGAACTACAGGATCAAATCGTGCGGGCGATCGCGAGCCGGATCGAACCGGAACTCGTTCGTGCTGAAGTTGCCTTGATCCGGCGTCGGCGCGACGCCAACCCAAACGCGTGGTCATGCTTCCGTCAGGGAGCCGGGCTAATCAGCCTCAAAGGTTGGAGCGAAGAAACGCTGACACAGGCTACCGCGCTGTTGCGACAAGCCACGACTCTGGATCCTGACTTTGCACTCGCGCGCGCCCAGCTTGCACTTTTTTTGTCGTTGGGCGCACGGCTTGGCCTTGTCGCAGACGGCGCTTCGGTCGTGACGGAAGCGCGCACGGAAGCCGAACGCGCGGTGGCGATCGACCACGACGCTTCCGAGGTCCTGGGCTATGCCGGCTGTGCCTTGGCAGAGCTCGGCGATGTGCAAAGAGGCACCGAGATACTGGAACGAGCGATCGAGAACGATCCGAGCAATGCGCAGGCATGGGTCGCGCTGGGGACTTCGCTCTGCTTTCTCGAGAAGATGGATGCTACCGGACTGGAGAAACTGCGGCACGGGATGCGGCTCAGCCCACGCGATCATCGGTTGGGATTCTGGGGAACTTTCTATGCGCTGGCATTGGCGAGGCATAGTCGTCCAACAGAGGCTCACGAGGAAATCCGGGCAGCCTGCCGTCGGGATCCCCAGTTCTATGTCGCTCGTGTCGTTCTGGCGCTCATAGCGGCAGGTCTTGGCAGCAGGGAAGAGGCAGTTGTGGCGCTGCGCGAAGCGCGACGCTTGCGCCCACGGCTCTCGCTCAACGAGATTCAGCTTCTGGTGGGGCGTCGCGCAGCGCTTCTCGCTCCTCTCTGGAACGAGGTGTCGAAATCCTTACAGTGACAACCACCATCTCAAGGCAGGCGTCGCATTCCCTAAGCGATCAGCCCGGACGAGCAATTTGCTAGGTTATCCACGCCCGTGCAGCAATTTCATTCCAGCTTCGGAGGGCAACGCTCTATCCAGCTGAGCTACGGGTGCGTAGCGCTCCATTTAGCCGATTGGGCGGCGAGGGGCAACGGGGCGGACAGGCCGAAATAACGGGATCCGGGGGGCCGTGCGGCGCGGCCCGCATTGTTGTCC
>JBKQQE010000009.1:0-6392 GCA_052326245.1 Xanthobacteraceae bacterium
GCTTCGCTCCACGCTTCCTTCCCACACTCGGTCACCCTCATGCGGTTGCGCTTCGCTTCGCTCGCTGTGATCAGCTCACGATGGGACTTTCACCCATAAGAGTGCGCCCATGCTGGGCGCACCAACGAAAACGGGCCGGAAACGATCCGGCCCGTCCGTCGCGCGGAGGAGGGATCGGGGCGCCGCGCTCAGCCCGGCAGCAGCACGGTGTCGACCACGTGGATCACGCCGTTGGATTGCATGACGTCGGGGATGGTCACGGCCGAGATATCGCCCTTGCTGTCGGTGACGGTGAGCATGCCCGCCGACGGCTGCCGGATGGTCAGTTCGTCGCCTTCGACCGTCTTGTACTTGGCCGCGCCGCCACCGTCCTTGACCGCCTTCATCAGCGCCGCCGCGGTCAGGCGTCCGGGCACCACGTGATAGGTCAGCACCGCCGTCAGCTTCGCCTTGCCCTCCGGCTTCAACAGGCTGTCCACGGTTCCGGCCGGCAGCTTGGCGAACGCGGCGTTGGTGGGCGCGAATACCGTGAACGGACCGGCGCCCGACAGCGTGTCGACCAGGCCCGCCGCCTTCACCGCCGCCACCAGGGTGGTGTGGTCCTTGGAGTTGACGGCGTTCTGGATGATGTTCTTGGACGGATACATCGGCGCGCCGCCGACATTGACGGTCTTTTCGCCCGACATCTTGTCCTGGGCGCTGACCGGCGCGGCGATGATCAGCGCGCCGAACGCAACCGCTGAGAGCAATGTAATGGACTTCGACATGTTTGTGTCTCCCGAACAACGACGGCGGACCAGCCGCCGGTTGGTGAATGATGGAACGGCCCGCGAACCGGTTGCAGCGACAGGGTGGTTCGCGCCGTCACAGCAACTACGGGCGCGGTTCGGGCCGGTTTCGGGAATATTTTTTCGGTGGGTTGAAACTTTCGCCGATCTATCCCCACTAGCTTGATCTCGCGGGGCAAATGCGCGAATGAAACTTGAGGCGACGGGGTTGCGACGCCGCACGGAACGACGCCGGTCGGCGGAACGCGAGGAAGCCATGAACGCAAACCTGTTTTCGCGACTGTTCGACACCGTGACCGACCGCAATCGCCTGGCGATCGAGACGGCGGACGGCGCGCGCATCAGCTACGGCGATCTGATCGAGCAGTCCGGGCGGTTCGCCAACCACCTGGTGGCGCGCGGCGTCAAGCCCGGCGACCGCGTCGCCGCGCAGGCGGAGAAGTCCGTGCCGGCGCTGCTGCTCTATCTCGCCGCCGTGCGCGCCGGCGCGGTCTACCTGCCGCTCAACACCGCCTACACGCTCAACGAGCTCGACTACTTCATTTCCGATGCCGAACCCGCGCTGATCGTCTGCGACCCGGCCAGGGCCGAAGGCATCGCGGCGCTGGCGGCCCGCGTCAAGGCCCGCGTCGACACCCTGGACGCCCACGGCAACGGCTCGCTCAGCGACGGCGCGGCGCGCTGCGCGCCCGAATTCGCAACGGTTGAGCGCGAGGGCTCCGATCTCGCGGCCATCCTCTACACCTCGGGCACCACCGGCCGCTCCAAGGGCGCCATGCTCAGCCACGACAATCTGGCGTCGAATTCGCTGACGTTGGTGGATGTCTGGCGCTTCACGGCGGACGACGTGCTGATCCACGCGCTGCCGATCTACCACACCCACGGCCTGTTCGTGGCCAGCAACGTCACGCTGTTCGCGCGCGGCGCGATGATCTTCCTCAACCGCTTCGACCCCAACCAGGTCATCGACCTGATGGCGCGGGCCACCGTGCTGATGGGGGTGCCGACGTTCTACACGCGGCTGCTGCAGAATCCGCGGCTCGACCGCGACACCACCAAGCATATGCGGCTGTTTGTGTCGGGCTCGGCGCCGCTGCTCGCCGACACCCACCGGGAATGGGCGGCGCGGACCGGCCATGCGGTGCTGGAACGCTACGGCATGACCGAAACCAACATGAACACCTCGAACCCCTACGACGGCGACCGCGTTCCCGGCGCGGTCGGACTGCCGCTGCCCGGCGTCGCCGTGCGCGTCACCGATCCGGAGACCGGCACGCCGCTTGAGCCGGAGGCCATCGGCATGATCGAGGTGAAGGGCCCCAACGTCTTCCAGGGCTACTGGCGGATGCCGGAGAAGACCAAGGCGGAATTCCGCGCCGACGGCTTCTTCATCACCGGCGACCTCGGCAAGATCGACGCCAGGGGCTACGTCCACATTCTCGGGCGCGGCAAGGATCTGGTGATCTCGGGGGGCTTCAACGTCTACCCCAAGGAGGTCGAGAGCGAGATCGACGCGGTGCCGGGCGTGATCGAGAGCGCGGTGATCGGCGTGGCGCACCCGGATTTCGGCGAGGGCGTCACCGCCGTCGTGGTCGCCGACAAGGCCGCCGGCCTGACCGAGGACAAGATCGTGGGCGCGCTCGACGGCCGGCTCGCCAAGTTCAAGATGCCCAAGCGCGTCCTGTTCGTGGACGACCTGCCGCGCAATACCATGGGCAAGGTGCAGAAGAACGTGCTGCGCGACACCTATGCGGCGCTCTACAGCAAGGCCCCCTGAGCGGCAATCGGGTCAGGACCGGGTACTGGGACCCTGTTTCGGAAGCTCGCGACGCGTTTCGGGACACTGGGCCGAAAGTCCATGGCCGGGTTTGCAGTTGCGTCGCATCGGAATGAATCCGGCTTCATGAAGAGGCCGATTCCAACAGGGTGTTTGTTCGTAGGGCCGCTAAGAATGCGCGCCAAACAAGCAATGAATTCATGTTCGCGTCATGCTAATTTCACGATTGCGCTCAAACACGCGACTCCGTAAATAGAACCATCCTTTGGCAGGCGGCGCCACGCCTGCGCCCTCCCGGACACCCCCGCCGGAAACCCACGAAGGCATCGATGACAGTCAGCACGAACCGTCCGCTTTCGCCGTTTTTCACCTACCGCTGGACGCTGACGATGGCGCTGTCCATCGTCCACCGCCTCACCGGCATCGCGCTTTATGTGGGCACCCTGCTGATGGCGTGGTGGCTGATCGCCGCCGCGTCGGGGTCCCCCGCCTACGTTACCTTCCAGGGCTTCATTTCGAGCTGGATCGGCCGCCTGCTGCTGTTCGGCTACACCTGGGCGCTGATCCACCACATGCTCGGCGGCTTGCGCCATTTCGTCTGGGACCTCGGCTACGGCTTCGGCCCCGCCGAGCGCGAATGGCTGACCCGCGCGACGCTGATCGGATCGATCACGTTGACGCTGGTGATCTGGGTGATTGCCTATGCCGCGGGAGGCGCACGATGAGCCAGGCTCCGGGATCGATGCGGACACCGATCGGCCGCGTCCGCGGCCTCGGCGCCGCCCACAGCGGCACCAAGGACTTCTTCCGGCAGCGGCTGACGGCGCTGGCGATGGTGGTGCTGTTCATTCCGGCGCTGGTGGTGATCATGATGCTGCTCGGGCGCAGCCACGCCGCGGCGGTGCAGATCCTCGGCTCGCCGCTGGTGGCGATCATCATGATCCTCTTCATCATCGCCAGCACCTGGCACATGAAGCTCGGCATGCAGGTGGTGATCGAGGACTACGTCCACGACGAAAAGCTCAAGCTTGCCGCCGTGATCGGCAACACGTTCTTCTCCGCGGCGGTGGGGCTTGCCTCGATCTACGCCATTTTCAAGCTCTCATCTGGAGTATAGCGCATGGCCAGTAACGGCGTCGGCGCTGCGGCCGCGAGCGGCCAGGCCTATCCGATCGAAGACCATACCTACGACGTCGTCGTCGTCGGCGCCGGCGGCGCCGGGCTGCGCGCGGTGGTGGGATGCAGCGAGGCTGGGCTGCGCACCGCCTGCATCACCAAGGTGTTTCCGACGCGATCACACACCGTGGCGGCGCAGGGCGGCATTTCGGCCGCGCTCGGCAACATGCACAAGGACGACTGGCGCTGGCACATGTACGACACCGTGAAGGGGTCGGACTGGCTGGGCGACCAGGACTCCATCGAATACCTGGTGCGCAACGCGCCGGAGGCCGTCTACGAGCTGGAGCACTGGGGCGTGCCGTTCTCGCGCACCGAGGACGGCCGGATCTACCAGCGGCCGTTCGGCGGCATGACCGTCGACTTCGGCAAGAGCCAGGCGCAGCGCACCTGCGCCGCCGCCGACCGCACCGGCCACGCCATGCTGCACACCATGTACGGCCAGGCGCTGCGGCACTCCGCCGAATTCTACATCGAGTTCTTCGCCATCGACCTGATCATGGACGACCAGGGCGTCTGCCGCGGCGTGATCGCGCTCAAGCTCGACGACGGCACGCTGCACCGCTTCCGCGCGCAGACCACCATCCTCGCAACGGGTGGTTATGGCCGCATCTATTATTCCTGCACGGGCGCGCACACCCAGACCGGAGATGGCAGCGCCATGGCGCTGCGCGCCGGCGTCCCCCTCCAGGACATGGAGTTCGTCCAATTCCATCCGACCGGGATCTACGGCGCCGGCTGCCTGGTCACCGAGGGCGCTCGCGGCGAAGGCGGCTACCTGGTCAACTCCGAGGGCGAGCGTTTCATGGAGCGCTATGCGCCCTCTGCCAAGGACCTCGCCTCGCGCGACGTCGTCTCCCGCGCCATGACCATCGAGATCCGCGAGGGCCGCGGCGTCGGCAAGCTCAAGGACCACATCTTCCTGCACCTCGACCACCTCGATCCCAAGGTGCTGCACGAGCGGCTGCCGGGCATCTCGGAATCGGCGAAGATCTTCGCCAATGTCGACGTTACCCGCCAGCCGATCCCGATCGTGCCGACGGCGCACTACAACATGGGCGGCATCCCGACCAACTTCCACGGCGAGGTGGTGACCAAGAAGAACGGCGACGACAACGCCGTGATCCCCGGCCTGATGGCGGTGGGTGAGGCGGCCTGCGTCTCGGTGCACGGCGCCAACCGCCTCGGCTCCAACTCGCTGATCGATCTCGTGGTGTTCGGCCGCGCCGCGGCGCTGCGCTGCGCCGAGAAGCTCACCCCCAACGGCAAGCAGCCCGACCTGCCGTCGGATTCCGCCGACCTCGCGCTCCGCCGGCTCGACCGTTACCGCTATGCCTCCGGCGGCACACCGGCCGCCAAGCTGCGCGCCGACATGCAGAAGGTGATGCAGAACAACTGCGCCGTGTTCCGCACCGGCGAGGTGCTGAAAGAGGGCTCCGAGCTGATCCACAAGGTCCATGGCGGCATCAGCGACGTCTCCGTCGCCGACCGCTCGTTGATCTGGAATTCCGACCTGGTCGAGACCCTCGAATTCGACAACCTGATCGTCCAGGCGGTGGTGACGATGGATTCCGCCGCCAACCGCACCGAGAGCCGCGGCGCCCACGCCCGCGAGGACTATTCGGCCCGCGACGACGCGAACTGGATGAAGCACACGCTGGTCTGGCTCGACGCGCACGGCAAGGTCACAATCGACTACCGCCCGGTCCACAATTACACGATGACCAACGACGTGCAGTACATCCCGCCGAAGGCGCGCGTGTACTGACGCAATCGTCCGCGTCGTCCTCGTTTCATTTCCCAGAAGGCTGAAAGCTCATGGTTGAATTCGCACTGCCGAAGAACTCCAGGATCACGGGCGGCAAGAGCTGGCCGAAGCCGCAGACCAAGGGCGAACTGCGCGAATACCAAATCTATCGCTGGAATCCCGACGACGGCCAGAACCCGCGGATCGACACCTATTACGTCGACACCGCCGACTGCGGCCCGATGGTTCTCGACGGCCTGATCTGGATCAAGAACAACATCGATCCGACGCTGACCTTCCGCCGTTCCTGCCGCGAGGGCGTCTGCGGCTCCTGCGCCATGAACATCGACGGCCAGAACACCCTGGCCTGCACCAAGTCGATGCACGACGTCGACGCCGGCGCGGTCAAGGTCAATCCGCTGCCGCACCAGCCGGTGGTCAAGGATCTGGTGCCGGACCTTACCAATTTCTACGCGCAATACGCCTCCATCGAGCCGTGGCTGCACACCACCAGCACGACGCCGCAGAAGGAATGGCGGCAGTCGCAGGAAGACCGCGCCAAGCTCGACGGCCTGTACGAGTGCATCCTGTGCGCCTGCTGCTCGACATCGTGCCCGAGCTACTGGTGGAACAGCGAACGCTACCTCGGCCCGGCCGCGTTGCTGCAGGCCAGCCGCTGGGTCAAGGACTCCCGCGACGAGGCCACCGGCGAGCGCCTCGACAATCTCGAGGACCCGTTCCGGCTGTACCGCTGCCACACCATCATGAACTGCACGAAGGCCTGCCCGAAGGGCCTCAATCCGGCGGAAGCCATCGCCGACCTCAAGCTGAAGATGGTCGAGCGGCAGGTGTAGGCCAGACTCGAAGCAGGGAGTGGATTTCGTCATGGCCGGGCTTGTCCCGG
>JBKQQE010000010.1:0-5988 GCA_052326245.1 Xanthobacteraceae bacterium
GGCAGGGGTGCGACCCAAAAGGTCGCCCCCTATGCCGATTTTTTCGAGTCTGCCGGTGACCGCGACGAGCACCCGCGACGAGACGTTCGATTGATGGGCGCTTCAGCTTCGTGGCGCCCCTTTGCCAACAGCATCCGCCAACACTGTGTTGACGAAATTCACGCCCGCGCCAGCTCGTTGCGGCCGACCACCATCCAGTGGACTTCATCCGGCCCGTCGGCGAAGCGCAGGTGGCGGACGTCCGTGTACAGCTCGGCGAGCGGCGTCCAGTTGGAGATGCCGGTGGCGCCGTGCATCTGGATCGCCTGGTCGATGATCCTGCAGGTGCGCTCGGGCACCATGGCCTTGACCATCGAGACCCACACCCGCGCTTCCTTGTTGCCGAGCACGTCCATGGCCTTGGCGGCCTTGAGAACCATCAGGCGCATGGCCTCGATCTCGCAGCGCGCCTGGGCGATGATCTGCAGGTTGCCGCCGAGATGGGCGATCTTCTTGCCGAACGCCTCGCGGCTGAGGCCGCGCTCGACCATCAGATCGAGCGCCGTCTCTGCCTTGCCGATGGTGCGCATGCAGTGATGGATGCGGCCGGGGCCGAGCCGCAGCTGAGAAATCTCGAAGCCGCGGCCCTCGCCGAGCAGGATGTTCTCCTTCGGCACCCGCACGTCGGTGAAGCGCAGGTGCATGTGGCCGCGCGGCGCGTGGTCATGGCCGAACACGTGCATCGGGCCGAGGATTTCGACGCCGGGCGTGCCCATGGGGACGAGAATCTGGGACTGCTGCTTGCTCGGCGGCGCGGCAGGGTTGGTCTTGACCATGACGATCATGATCTTGCAGCGCGGGTCGCCGGCGCCGGAGATGTAGTATTTCTCGCCGTTGATCACCCATTCGTTGCCGTCGAGCACCGCGGTGGTCGAGATGTTCTTGGCGTCGGAGGAGGCGACGTTGGGCTCGGTCATGACGTAAGCCGAGCGGATTTCGCCGGCGAGCAGCGGATTCAGCCATTTCTCCTTCTGCTCGCGGGTGCCGACGCGCTCCAGCACCTCCATGTTGCCGGTGTCCGGCGCCGAGCAGTTCATGGACTCGGATCCGAGCGGGTATTTGCCGAGCTCGGCGGCGATGTAGGCGTAGTCCAGGTTGGAGAGGCCTTCGCCGGTCTCGGCGTCGGGCAGGAAGAAATTCCACAGGCCCTCGGCTTTCGCCTTGTCCTTGGCCTTCTGCAGCACTTCGAGCTGGCCGGGCGCGAAGCTCCAGCGATCGGCCTTGTTGCGCCCGAGCTTTTCGAACTCGACCTGGATCGGCGCGACGGTTTCCCGGAGAAATTTCTTCACGTGCTCGTACAGCGGCAGCGCCGCATCAGACATGCGAAGGTCATTGAGCTCGTCGGTCGGACCAAGGCCGAAGCCAGCCGTTCGGGTTACATTGATGCTCATGCTGCCGTTCCTCCGCTGTCTTTCTCATTTGTTCCTTGTCGTCGCATTGTGGATGCGGGGCACGACATTTTCAATACGGTTCCCCGGGACGCACGCATGCGCGTGCGCTCGGCCCTGAGCGGCGAGAAGAAGCTCTCCATCGCCGCACTGTCCCCGACGTTGCCGGACCGGCTCATGCTGCGGACGATGTCGCCGTTGCGGCGGCCGATGGCTGGCCCGCCGATATTGCCGAAGAAGACGCGCTGGCGCGGCTGCTTGAACCGAATTTATCGCGCGGGGAGCGTTGAGATGATTTGCGAAGGTGACGATGAGGGGCGCGGATGGAATGCGGATTCCTGCGCGCTTCGCGCGGAATCAAGCAGTAACGTGAGCAGATATAAGGAAGCAACTCTGCCCATATCCGCTCCGTTTCTGGCCTTACAGTCCCCACGGAGCGACCGGCATGTGCTTGGCCTGCCGCTACCTAGCGGCGGCACGCCAGCAGGTTAAGCACGGTCAAACCTTGAGGCGGCATCAGCCGATACTATCTTCTAGTTGGCGGCCCCCGCCGTGAACAATGATGCCTGGCCGAATGATGAACATGCAGCAGACCCTCGACGCGTCCACACCCGAAGCTCCGGCCATCGCCAGCCTTGCCGACGTTCGCACCTTGCCGGCCCTGCTGCGCTGGCGCGTGCGCCAGACGCCGGACGCTGAGGCCTACCGGCAGTTCGACGACAAGACCGGGCGCTGGGTCGGCTTTTCGTGGCGGGATATCGACGCCCAGTTCGAAGTCTGGCGCCGCGCGCTGGCGTCCGAGCGGTTCGCCCCCGGCGAGCGCGTCGCCATCCTGATGCCGAGCGGGATCGAGCACGTCGCCATGGACCAGGCCGCGTTGTCGCGCGGCCTGGTGCCGGTGCCGATGCACGCCATCGATAACGTCGAGAGCATCGTCTACATCCTGCAGGACTCCCGGGCGGTGCTGCTGTTCGTGGACACGCCCGAGCGCTGGCAGGCGCTGGCGTCGGCGGGCGTGCCGCTCGAAAACCTCCGCCGCGTGGTGTGCGCCGCGCCGCTGCCCGATGCCGGCCTCGCCGCGCTCGAGGCCCGCGTCGTCGCGCTGGATCGCTGGCTGGCGTCCGTCCCATCCTCGCAGGCCGTCATGACCGATGTGGCGCGGCAGCCGGACGACCTCGCCGCCATCGTCTACACCTCCGGCACCACGGGGCGGCCGAAAGGGGTGATGCTTTCGCACGACAACATCGTCTCCGACGTCAAGGCCATCGGGCAGCGCATCGCCGCCCGGCAGGATGACGTGTTCCTGTCGTTCCTGCCGCTGTCGCACACGTTCGAGCGCACCGGCGGCTACTACTATCCCATCGCGGTCGGCGCCTGCGTCGCCTATGCGCGCTCGGTGGCGCTGCTCGCCGAGGACCTGAGGCAGGTGCGCCCCACGGTGCTGGTCTCGGTGCCGCGGATCTACGAACGCTTCTATGCCAGGATCATGGAACTCCGCGCCAAAGCGGGCCGCGTCGAGCGCGCGCTGCTCGATCTCGCGCTGGCCGTCGGGGGCCGGCGCTTCGAGGCGCGGCAGGGCCGAGGCAAGGAGCGGATCTTTGACCGGCTGGCATGGCCGCTGCTGCAGCGCCTGGTGGCGGACAAGGTGCTGGCGCAGCTCGGAGGTAGGCTCAGGGTTGCGGTGAGCGGCGGGGCGCCGATCGCCGAGCCGATCGTCCGGCTGTTTCTCGCGCTCGGGCTCGACATCCTGCAGGGCTATGGCATGACCGAGACCTCGCCGGTGGTGTCGGTCAATACCGAGGACGACAACGATCCTCGCTCGGTCGGCCGCCCGCTTGACGGCATCGACGTCAGGATCGGCGACAACAACGAGCTCATGGTGAAGGGCCCGACCGTGATGCTCGGCTACTGGGGCAAGCCGGACGAGACCCGCCGCATCAAGGAAGCGGATGGCTGGCTGCACACCGGCGACCAGGCGCGCATCGCGGCCGGCCGCATCTTCATCACCGGCCGGATCAAGGACATCCTGGTGACTTCCACGGGGGAAAAGATCGCGCCCGTCGATCTCGAGACCGCGATCGTTGCCGATTCCCTGTTTGAGCAGGCCATGGTGATCGGCGAGAACCGCCCCTATCTCGCGGTGCTCGCGGTGTTGAATGCGCAGGCCTGGGAGCAGGAAAAGCGCAGGCTGGCGACGGGCATCGACGGCGGGCGAACGAGCCCCGACGCGGAATCCGCCCTGCTGCTGAAGCGGATCGCCAGCGCCGTGCGCGACTATCCGGCCTATGCGACGCCGCGGGCGGTATGGTGGTCGACCGAGCCCTGGACCGTGACGGCGGGGCTGATCACGCCGACCCTCAAGAACAAGCGTGCCGCGATCGAGCACCGCTTTGCGGCCGAGATCGAACAGCTCTACGCGCGCAAGGCGCCGCCCAAGCCTGCCACGTAGACGCCGCAATATCGCTACCCCGATATTGCATCTTCACGTCGGCACCATGATTTGGGTCAACGACCAAAATGCCGCAATGATTAAAAGCCCTTGAAGCGTCGGAGCGCGAGCTGTTGGCGTGCATCAGAGGGAGAAGGTCATGAAAGCCTATTTCATTGGCGGTGGTGTCGGATCGCTTGCGGGGGCGGCTTTTCTGATCCGCGACGGCGGCATCGCGGGCGGCAACATCACCATCTATGAAAAATTGGGGCTGTTCGGCGGCAGCCTGGACGGCGCCCAGCTCCCGGACGGGTCCTATTCCCTGCGCGGCGGCCGCATGCTGACCACCGACCACTACGAATGCACCTGGGACCTGCTGTCGACGATTCCGTCCATCGTGCATCCGGGCCAGACCGTACGCGACGAAACCGTCGCGTTCAACCTTCTGCACAAGGCCCATTCGCGCGCCCGCCTGGTCGATCGCAACCGGTTCAAGGTCGACGTGTCGACCATGGGATTTACCATGCATGACCGGATCGAGCTGGTTCGCCTCGCCGAGGCGTCGGAGGAAAAGCTCGGCACCAGCCGGATCACCGATTGGCTATCGCCGGCATTCTTCCAGACCAATTTCTGGCACATGTGGCAAACCACGTTCGCCTTCCAGCCCTGGCACAGCGCCGTCGAGCTCAAGCGCTACCTGCACCGGTTCATCAGCGAGTTTCCGCGCATCGAGACGCTCGCCGGCGTCAAGCGCACGGTCTACAATCAATACGACGCAATCGTGCGTCCGTTGACGGCCTGGCTGCAGCAGCAGGGCGTGCGGTTCGTGGACAATACCGGCGTCACCGACATGGAATTCGCCGAGGCCGGCGGCAAGCTCGCGGTCAAGCGGCTGGTGCTCGAGCAGAATGGCAAGAGCACTTCCGTTTCGCTCGATGACGGCGACCTGGTGTTCTTCCAGAACGGCTCGATGACGGATGCATCGAGCCTCGGCTCGATGACCAGCCCGCCGCCGCGGCTGACCAAGGCCGACAGCCACGGCTGGGAGCTGTGGGAGAAGATCGCTGCGGGGCGGCCGCAGTTCGGCAACCCCGCCGCGTTCAACAGTTCGATCCCGGAATCGTATTGGCTGTCGTTCACGACCACCTGCCGCGGCAACCCGGCATTCTTCGACCAGATGGAGGCGTTTTCCGGCAACGCGCCGGGAACCGGCGGCCTCGTCACGTTCAAGGATTCAAACTGGCTGATGTCGGTCGTGCTCTACGCCCAGCCGCATTTCATCGCCCAGCCGAAGGACGTCCAGGTGTTCTGGGGCTATGCGCTGCATCCGGATCGGGTCGGCAACTTCGTCGCCAAGCCGATGTCGGAGTGCGGCGGGGCGGACATCCTGCAGGAGCTGTGCGGCCACCTGAACTTCGACCGGACGGTGTTTGACGCCGCCACCTGCATTCCGTGCCGGATGCCGTACATCACCAGCATGTTCATGCCGCGCGCCCGATCCGATCGGCCGTTGCCGGTCCCCGAAAACTCCCAAAATCTCGCCTTCGTGAGCCAGTTCGTCGAAGTTCCCGACGACGTGGTGTTCACGGTCGAATACTCGGTGCGGGCGGCGCAGATGGCGGTCTACAAGCTTTTGAAGATCGGACGGCCGGTTCCTCCGGTCACCCGGTACGACAAGTCGATCGGCGTTCTCGTCGACTCGCTGGAAAAGGCCTTTGCCTGAGATTGCGTGTTCGCGGCCTGGTTGCCCGTTCGGCAGAGCTGTCGAGCGCGGACGCGCGGTCCTGACGCGATCGAGCGGTTGGCGCTGCACGATTCCGGTTCCGATGTCGCGCTCGACCGGGGCCTGATGCAGAACGAAGCTCTGATCGTTAACAACGTCTATCGGCGTCGGATCCGGGAACCGGGTTCCGCGCCAACCCGCAGCGTCGGCAGATGAACTGGCGCGTATACCTGCACAGCCGCGACGAGACGACTCGTTTTCCATCAACCGCAGCGACTTAATTCTATTTTACTCGTTTCGCTGCGCCGCGTGATGGCCGAGTTCACGCGTACACGATCGCGCGCTAAATTTTTTATTAGTTGTGACAACCGGACGGCGCACACATGTTCCTAGCGTGCCGCTGCCCAGCC
>JBKQQE010000011.1:0-3144 GCA_052326245.1 Xanthobacteraceae bacterium
AAGGGCGGCGAGGTCAAGAAACGGTGTAATTCGCAGCTGGGATCGGGAGTGTGGGCGCCGGTTATTGTCGCGGCGCCGGGTCCGGCGCCCGATCAGAGCATCGCGACCATGTTTTCCATGCCGATCATGCGCGCCAGCGCGACGATCTCGGCCTTCTGGTCGGGGCGCATCTGCATCAGGAACGGCATCGCGGCATTCTTGAGCCGCTCCACCTCGGGGCTCGAGACGTCGACCGCCATCACGGCGCCGTGTGCCTTCCGGTTCGCCTCGTTGACCTGCCGCGCGACCGCGCGCAGCGAAACTTCGATTTCCGGCCAGTAGGGCTGCTGGCTCGGGCTCAGCCGCAGGCGCTGCTTCAGCGCGGCGATCTGCGCGTCGCTGAGCACGGTGTTGGCGGGCGCGGCATTGGGCGCCCTGGCGGCCGGCTTCGCCACCGCGGCCTTCGGTCTGGCGAGCGGCGCCGGCTGGTCGATGCCGGCGATGCTTCCGGCCTGGTCCCTCGGCAAGCTGCCGGTGGCAACCTCCGGCGCGGGGATTCGCGGCGGCGCCGCGACGGCATCGAATTCCGCGTCCACCATGGCCTCGTCGTCGGCCGTGGTCAGCGATGCAAGTTCGAAGGCGCGACCGTCGCTGCTGGCGTCGGCGGCAAGAGCCTGGATGTCGACCAATCGCCGGAGGTTGGCCTCGCGCGGCGATGGCAGCGCCGCGACCGTGTTGGCGACCGCAAGGGCTGCGGCCGAGACGGCGCCGCCGATTGCAACGAGGGCGAAGATGCCAAGCGTGGTGCGCAGCGCGGCTCCACGAGTCCTGGTCCGGGTCGATCTCAAGTTCACGCCTTGCTCCCTTGGCCCCCAAGCCCGTCTTGAAGCCTGTCTTGAAGCCTGTCTTGGCAAAGACCCGTTAAGGCCGCCTTAACCATGGGCACGGGCGATAGCCGGACAATCGGGAGAAACTGAGGCGCGTGCCGGTTCCCGCGCGCTGCCGGCTTCGGGCCCGTACGTTCGCAGTGATGGATTTACCTTCGGCTCCCCGTCACGGTCGCCAGCGCAGTTCGATATAGGCGCTGTCGTGCCCGGTCTCGGCGAAGCCGAGACGGCGAAACATGCTGAGCGAGGCCGCATTGGTCATCATTACCATGGCGCGGAGACCGCCCTGGCCGGCGGCGGCCGCGAGCGCGCGGAGCAGGGCGCCGCCGATGCCTCGCCGCTGGTATTCGGGTCGCAACGCGATGTCGACGATGCAGATCGTGTTGGCATCCTCGTCGACGATCAATTCGCCGATCGGCGTCCCCGCGAACTCGACGACGGACCAGCGGGCGTGCGGGAAGCGCTCGCGAAAGCTGCGCAACCGCGAGGCATATTGCGTCGTCAGCAATTCGTCGATCTTTTGATCCGGAAGGCGTCCCAGCTTCAGGACGCCGGTGCTGTGCGCGCGAAACAGCTCGAACAGGAAGTCCGCGTCTTCTGGTCGTGCCGGTCGCAGGTCAATGGCGCCGTCGGGCACGGCAATCTTGTCGAACATATTGATCTCCATGAGAAGAACAGGACCATCAGGACCGGAAACCCCGGGGGGTAGGGAGGGCGTTGCGGCGAGATCGCCGCCCGGACCGGAGCGGCCAGGCTGGCGGCGATCGAATCAGGGGCTCGCCGCAAAACGACAGCCGCCTGCGCGATCAGCACGGCGCGATCTCCCTTGGATCAGGTTTTGGATCAGATTTTCCGGATCATGGTTTGCAGATCATCAGCCGCGCGGCGTGCCGGCAACGATTGGATGGGTATTGAACTTGATGCAGATCAATCCAGATGCATTTTAATTCATTTGCTCGACGGGTCATTTGCTTCACGGATCAGTCCTGCGTGCTTATCGCGATCCGGCTGTCGCGGTCCGAAATCGAGAATCAACCCTAGCGCGAAGCGGATACGAAGCACAATATCGATCGCAATCGCCGCGGCATCAATGATCACGGTGCCGGGGCCGCCGGTCACGCCGAAGCCCGACCGGGCGACGATCGACGCCGTGTTGCCGGCGCTGCGCCAGCAGATCGGGGTGCTCGACAGCGCGGTTGCCAGGACCGGCTATCTGGTCGACGAGCAGTTCACCTTCGCCGACATCAACCTGCTGCCGATCCTTTATCGGGGCCGGCAAGCCCCGGAAGGCGCGGAGGCCGTTGCCGCCGCGCCCCATCTCTCCCGCTACTACGATCAGCACGCGGCGCGGCCGAGTTTCCAGCGCACCACGCCGCCCGACGGCCCGCCGCGCCGGCAACCGCCGCGCTGCGACGATCCCGTTGCCGTCAATCACCATTGCCGGTACCGACTGTCCCGAGCAATTTTCTCGACGTCGTGCGGCGGTACTCCGCCGATCGCTCACTGCGTGGGGATTTCGATGTGCCGCCCAAGGACCTGTTCGACCGCGTCGAAGGAATCCATGAATTCCCGGAATTCGACGATGCGCCCGTTCCGGAATCGCAGAAAATGGGCAAACACGGTGTGAATGATGCGGCCGGTCGCTCGCTGCTTCAGTTTTGCCATGATGGTGACGGCGGCGTCCTCGCGCTCGGCGACCAGGAGAATCGGCTGGTAGGTGAGAAATTCGAAGCTCTCATGAATGGCCTTCAGGCTTGCGGCGACGGCGGCCTTGCCGTGCTGTATCTTATGAAGCTCTCCCATCATATCCTGACGGACTCGGGTGGACTGCAGGTCGAAGCGCCTACCATCGGCAAGCCCCTTCTCGTACTGCGCCGCGTTACCGAGCGTCCTGAAGCTTTCGAAAGTGGTCTTTCCAAGGTCATCGGAACTACACGGGAAGCAATCGTAAAAGAAACATCCTTCATATTGAACAATACAGGAACTGCCGACTCAGCATGCGTTGACAACCCCTATGGTGACGGCATGGCTGCATCGAGGATCGTCGAGGCCATCGAACGCTGGTCGCGAGGAATACTCCCGCTCCTTGAGCCGGACCGTGAATTCAACCGCCGGAGAGAGAATCGCACCCTATGAGCAATGAAACAAAATCCATTATTCTTTATCATCGTTCCTATCGAAAAATAACCCGTTCCTTGAGGGTTTTTCTCCTCCAGTTCCTCGTCATTGCCCTCCCGTTTTCTTTGAGTATTGTTTTTTGTTACCCCCAGATTACGCA
>JBKQQE010000012.1:0-5618 GCA_052326245.1 Xanthobacteraceae bacterium
ATCTGGGCCACGGGTTGGTTCTGGCTCGACCCGCTCGTCAGCCTTGCCATCGTCGTGATCATTGTCGGCGGCACCTGGGGGCTGCTGCGGGAAAGCACCGCCATGTCGCTGGCGGCGGTTCCGGCGGCGATCGATCCCGGCGCGGTCCGCGCCTATCTCGGCGGCCGTCCCGGCGTGGCCTCGATTCACGACCTCCATATCTGGCCGATGAGCACCACGGAGACCGCCCTCACCGCGCATCTGGTGACGCCGGGCGGGCATCCCGGCGACGCCTTTCTGGCCGAAACCTGCCATGAACTTGGGCACCGCTTCGGCATCGGCCACGCCACGCTGCAGATCGAGCTCGCCACCGCGCCGTCCTGCGCGCTGGCGCCGGACCACCTCGTGTAACGGCAGCATGACAGGCCCGCGCCAGGGCCGCAGAGCCCGCCTCCGGGCTTGATTTCATCGGCTATATGTCGTTTGGAACGCACGTCCCTGCCCGGTTTCAGAATTTCGCCTGGAGATAATGAATGTCGTCCTCCCACGTGCATGCGCGCATCACCGGCCCCATCGTCATGATCGGCTTCGGCTCGATCGGCAAAGGCACGCTGCCGCTGATCGAGAAGCACTTCGACTACGACAAGTCGCGCTTCGTCATCATCGACCCGCACGAGGACGGCGCGCTGGCCAAGGATCACGGCGTGCGCTTCCTCCGGCAGGCGGTGACGCGGGAAAACTACCGCGACCTGCTGATCCCGCTGCTGACCCAGGGCGGCGGCCAGGGCTTCTGCGTCAATCTCTCGGTCGACACCTCGTCGGTGGAGATCATGACGATGTGCCGCGAGATCGGCGCGCTCTACATCGACACCGTGGTCGAGCCGTGGACCGGCTTCTATTTCGACAGGAGCATGGGGCCGGCGGAGCGCTCCAACTACGTGCTGCGCGAGACGCTGCTGGCGGCCAAGCACAAGTCGCCGGGCGGCACCACGGCGGTGTCCACCTGCGGCGCCAACCCCGGCATGGTGTCGTGGTTCGTGAAGCAGGCGCTGATCAATCTGGCGACCGACACCGGGCTTGCCTTCAACGAGCCGAGCAGCCGCGAGGGCTGGGGCCAACTCGCGCAAATGCTCGGCGTCAAGGGCAACCACATCGCCGAGCGCGACACCCAGCATTCGAAGAACCCGAAGCCGATGAACGTGTTCGTCAACACCTGGTCGGTGGAGGGTTTCGTCTCCGAGGGCCTGCAGCCCGCCGAACTCGGCTGGGGCACCCACGAAAAGTGGATGCCGGAGAATGGCCGCACCCATGCGGAAGGCTGCCAGGCCGCGATCTACCTGCTGCAGGCCGGCGCCAACACCCGGGTGCGCTCCTGGTGCCCGACGCCGGGACCGCAATACGGCTTCCTGGTCACCCACAACGAGGCCATCTCGATCGCCGACTACTTCACGGTGCGGGATGGCGGCAAGGTGGTTTACCGGCCGACCTGCCACTACGCCTACCACCCGGCCAACGACGCCGTGCTGTCGCTGCACGAAATGTTCGGCGCCGCGGGCAAGATGCAGCCGTCGTGGCGCATTCTCGACGAGACCGAGATCGTCAGCGGCATCGATGAGCTCGGCGTGCTGCTCTACGGCCACGCCAGGAACGCCTACTGGTACGGCTCCCAGCTCTCGATCGCGGAGACCCGCCACCTCGCGCCCTATCAGAATGCGACCGGCATGCAGGTGTCGTCCGCTGTCATGGCCGGCATGGTGTGGGCATTGGAAAATCCGCAAGCCGGCATCGTCGAGGCCGACGAGATGGACTTCCGCCGCTGCCTGCAAGTGCAGCTGCCGTATCTCGGCCCGGTGAAGGGCTACTACACCGACTGGACGCCGCTCACCGACCGCCCGGGCCTGTTCGCCGAAAACATCGACCCCAGCGATCCCTGGCAGTTCCGTAACATCCTGGTGCAGTGACGGCGCGGCGGGCCGCAGCTTCGTGCCTCAATCCCGCGTGCTGCTGGCCCAGGTGGCGTGGCGCACGCCCGGAATCCGCTCCAGCGCCGCGACCACGTCGTCGAGCTCGCCGGCGTTGACCGCGGTGCTGGTCAGCCGGGCGACGATCTCGGCCGTATCGGCCCGATCGACCACCTCGACGTCGCTGACCGGATAGTTCGCGGCTTCCAGCCGTTCCACCAGCGTATCGCGCAGATCCGCCTTGGCCGCGAGATCCACCGTCAGCGTCACGTCGAAGTCGACTTCCACCGCCTGGGCGTCGAGCGGAATGCGGTTGATGGCGTTGACCAGCGGCCGCAGCAAGGTGTTGCCGGCCAGCACGAACACGGTCAGCGCCGCGGCCTGCGCCACCATGTCGGCGCCGGCGCAGCAGCCGACCGCCGCCGAGCCCCACAGCGTCGCGGCGGTGTTGAGGCCGCGCACATTGGTGCCTTCCTTCATGATCACGCCGGCGCCGAGGAAGCCGATACCCGACACGACGTAGGCGATCACCCGCACCGCGCCGTCATTGCCGGCGAGATGCATGGCGAGATCGACGAAGGCGGAGGCGCCCACCGCCACCAGCACATTGGTGCGCAGCCCCGCGGTGCGCAGCCGCAGCTGCCGCTCGGTGCCGATCAGGGTGCCGAGGACGAACGCCACCAGCAGGCTGACCAGGGTGTCGAGGAAATCATGGAGCTGGAACGTGGTGAGGAATCGCATGCCTTGTTTTAGAGCATGAAACGCGCACGGCGAAAGCGGAGATTGCGGACGTGGCCTACACCTCGAGCAGCCCCGCCTCGCCGCCTTCGCTGGCGAACACCAGCCGCGCCCCGTCCGCGCTCCAGGCGAGCGCCGCGACCGCGTCGCCGGCATTGCGACGGACCAGGATCTCGGCGCCGTCCGGGATGCGCACCATCAGGATGGTGCCGTCGCTGTAGCCCGCCGCCAGGATGTCCTGCTTCGGATGGCAAGCCACCACGGTGACGCGCGCCTGCAGCGGCGCCAGCATCAACGGCTCCTTGCCCATCGGCCCGTCCTTGCTGGCGAACGGCCACAGGATCACAGTGTCGGCGCCGGAGGTGGCGAGGAACTTGCCGCCGGCGGTCCAGTCCATCGAGCGCACGCGGCCGGGATAGCCGGTCATGCGCATGTGCTTGTTGTCGGCGAGCCGCCAGCCATGCAGCGCCGCCTCGTGCATCGCGGTGACGAGGAAGCGGTTGTCGGCGGAAAACACCACGGCGAGATGCGAGCCCTTCCACTCCAGCAGGTCGGGCTTCGCCGCCATGTTCGGAAACCACAGCGTCACGCCGTTGTAGTGGGCGATCGCCAGCCGCAGGCCCTTGGGCGCAAAGGCGAGCCCGCCGACGGTCGAGGCCACGTCGAACGATTTCGGCTCCTGCTTCGGCGCGCGGACGAATGCGGTCTTGCCGGCCGACCACGCCAGCGCGCCGTCGCCATGCAGCGCCACGGCGTCGATCCAGCGACGCTTGCCGTCGGTGGCGGCCACCTCGACCTCGCCGCGTGGATTGGTGGCGACCACTTTGCCGTCGTCACCGCCGGTGACCAGGCGCTTGCCGTCCGCGGCGGCGCAGAGAATGCCGCCGCCATGAACGGTCACGGTGCGGGAGGCCGCGGCGGCGTCGATCAGCGTGACGCTGTCCTCGGCGCCGACGAAGGCCACGACATCGCCGAGGAAGTGGGCGGAGATCGCCGGCTGCGGCAGCGCCAGCGCCCGGACGCGGTCGGTGACGGAGGCGATCGAGGTCGCCGGACCCGACGGATCGAAACCCGCCATCACGCCGCGACGCACTGCGCGAAGCCGGCGCGGATCGCCTCTTCCGGCAGATCGCGGCCGATGAAGACGAGGCGGCTCTCGCGCGGCTCGCCCGTGTTCCATTTGCGCTGGTGGTCGCCCTCCAGCATCATGTGCACGCCCTGGAACACATAGCGCTCGTCGTCATCCTTGAACGCCAGGATGCCCTTGGAGCGCAGGATGCGGGCGCCGTCGCGCGCCACCAGGTCCTGCAGCCAGGTCATGAATTTGTTGGGGTCGACCGGCTTGTCGCTGCGCAGCGACAGCGATTGCATGTCCTCGTCGTGGTAGTGCTTCAGCCCGCCATGGCTGTGATCGTGGTGATGGTCGTGGCCGTGATCATGATCGTGATCATGGTCGTCGCCGGCCGCGAGAAAATCCGGCTCGATATCGAGAATGCGATCGAGATCGAAAGCGTTGCGCTCCAGCACGTCGGCAAGCGCCACCTGGCAGCGCTCGGTGCGGTGCAGCCTGGCGTAGGGGTTGATGGCGCGGATGCGCGCCTCGACCTCGGCGAGCTCGGCCTTGGACACCAGGTCCGTCTTGTTGAGCACGATGACGTCGGCAAAGGCGATCTGGTTCTTGGCCTCCGGCGCATCCTTGAGCCGCTCGCTCAGCCACTTGGCGTCGGCGACGGTGACCACCGCGTCGAGCCGCGCCTTGTTCTGCACGTCCTCGTCGACGAAGAATGTCTGCGCCACCGGCGCCGGGTCCGCGAGCCCGGTGGTTTCGAGAATGATCGCGTCGAACTTGCCGCGGCGCTTCATCAGCCCTTCGATGATGCGCACCAGGTCGCCGCGCACGGTGCAGCAGACGCAGCCGTTGTTCATCACGAACACTTCCTCGTCGGCGCCGATGACGAGGTCGTTGTCGATGCCGATCTCGCCGAACTCGTTGACGATCACGGCGTATTTCTTGCCGTGATTTTCCGTCAGGATGCGGTTGAGCAGCGTGGTCTTGCCGGCGCCGAGATAGCCGGTCAGCACGGTCACGGGGATCTTTTCGGAAGCGGGCACGGCAGCGGACATGGCAGCGGACATGGAAACTCCGGATCGGGACAGCACCGCGCGGCTCTTACTGAGCCAGGGCGTCGGTCAGGGTCTTTATATTGTGCCTGACCATGTCAATGTAAGTGGGGGCCTCGCCGTTTTCGCCGGTCAGGGAATCGGAATACAGGGTACCGCCAATCCGCGCGCCGGTTTCGGCGGCGATCTGGCGCATCAGCCGCGGATCGGACAGGTTCTCCAGAAACACCGCCGGGATCGCCTCGGCCTTGACCTGCCGCACGATGGTCGCGAGGTCGCTGGCGCTGGCCTCGCTGTCGGTGGAGACGCCCTGGGGGGCGATGAAGGCGATGCCGTAGGCATCGGCGAAATAGCCGAACGCATCATGGGTGGAAATCACCCGCCGGCGCGGCGGCGGGATGCGGGCCACCGCGGCCCGAACCTCGCGGTCGAGCGCGTCCAGCCGGGCCAGATAGGCCTCGGCGTTGCCGCGATAGACCGCGGCGCCGCCGGGATCGGCCGCAACCAGCGCATCGCGGATATTGGCCACGTAGGTTTTCGCATTCGGTACCGCCTGCCAGGCATGCGGATCGACGTCGTGGCCGCGATCCGCGCCGGGCGCCGGCCGGCGCGGCGCGATTCCCGCCGTCGCCGTGACGATCTGCGCATGAGATGCCGCCGCCGCCACCAGCCGCGGCAGCCAGCCTTCGAGGCCGAGGCCGTTGATGACGACAAGCCGCGCCGCGGCGACGCGCCGCACGTCGTCGGGCGTCGGCCGATAGACATGGATGTCGCTGTCGGGACCGACCAGCGTGGTCACGGCGACGCGGTCGCCGCCGA
>JBKQQE010000013.1:0-5060 GCA_052326245.1 Xanthobacteraceae bacterium
GAAGATGAGCGCGGCGCAATGGAAGCATCCGACCATCGTCGCGCCGATCGAGTAGGGGCGGGGCGGACGTAGGCATTAATTTGACGTCATGGCCGGGCAGCGCGATCCGTCTCTGACGGATCGCTAGGACTAAGGTCTCCCGGCCATCCACGCCTTTCTAGATGCACGGCTGTGAAGACGTGGATGCCCGGCACAAGGCCGGGCATGACAGTGTTTTTCGTGTTGATGGGTATCCCTTCCTGTCTTCACCCGCGCGCCCGCCGTTCACCCCTTCACCTTGCGCCCCAGCGCCGCGCGGGCGGCCCAGCCGCCGCCGAGCATGGCGCCGGTGAAGCCGCCGCCGCCGGTGAAGGCGGAGGCAAGATACAGCCCCTCGATCGCGGTGCGCGCCAGCGGCCGGAAGCCGCGCGCTTCCGGCGCGAAGCCGTAGATCGCGCCGCCCGGCGTGTTGAGATACTGCTGCATGGTCTCCGCGGTCGACATCTCGCGCTGCGTGACCGCGCCGGCGATCCCCGGAAACTGCCGGTCGAGCTCGGCGATGACGCGGTCCATCCAGCGCTCCTTGCGCGCGCGCTTGGCCTCTGCCGAAAGCCCGGCCCAGTTCTCGACCCGGTCGGCGCCGGCGAGCGAGGCGAGATAGGGCCCGCCGCTGTTGAGCCCGGAATCGATCTGGTCGTAGGCGACGAAACCAAACGGCGTCAGCCGCGCCGGCTGATCCTCGCCGAGGATGCCGCTTGCTTCCTTCATCCGCGCCAGCGCATCGACCCATGCCGGCAGCACCGAGGTCGAGTAATGCGTGACGCCGAATTCGCGCGACGGCCGCTGCAGCCCGAGCGCCATGGTCCACAGCGAGATCGACGGCCGGCGGCCCTGATAGGTCTTCAGGAATGGATCGCGTTTGCCCTCGGGCAGCATCGCCGCGAGCACCCCGGGCGCGGCGTTGCCGAACACCACCGGCGCGAATTCCTCGCGGACGTCGTTGCCATCCGCCGTGGCGTGGCGGACGCCGCATGCGCGATCGCCGTCGAGCAGGATGGCGTCGACCACGCGGCTGGACTCGGCCTCGCCGCCGGCCTCGCGCACGATAGCGATCAGGCGGTCGCTCAGCACCTGCGAGCCGCCGCGAATATAGTGGCCGCCGCCGGCCAGATAGGAAGCCTGCGGAATCGCGTAGGCGATGAACGGCATGGTGTCGGGATCGTCGGTGTAGTAGCCGAGGTTGGAGGCCAGCGCCAGCTTGACCGCCTCATCGGTGCCGAACAGGTGGTCGAGTGCCGCGCTCAGCGTGGCGCGGCGTTCGCGCAGCAGCGGCCACAGCCGCTGCGGCAGGCTCGGCGCGTTGCGGACCCACCAGCGGCGGTCGTCCTGGTGCTCGGTCAACAGGCCGATCGCGTCGCGCACCTCGTGCAGGCGGCGGAAATAATCCTCGATCGCCTCCGCGTGGCGCGGGAAACGGCGCGCGGTGGCTTCGCGCGCGGCGTCGTAGCCGCGCGGCAGCACGAACGGCTCGCCGATCAGCGGGCTGCGCACCTCGTGCAGGTCGCCGACCTCGACGAAGGGAATGTCGCGATCCAGTCCCAGCGCCCGCAGGATCGGCGCCTTGGCGTCGCCGGTGTCCAGTCCGTCGATCTCGTGCAGCGACGCCTCGATGGCGAGCGGCCCGTGACGGTAGACCGTGGCGGCGCCGCCGAACGTGGCGTTGCGCTCCAGCACCAGAACCCGGTGGCCGGCGCGGGCATAAAGCGCAGCCGCGGTCAGGCCGCCGAGCCCCGATCCGACCGCGATGGCGTCGAAGCGATGGGACATCGTCGTCTCCATGATTCTGGATTTATAAAATGAATGATGCGGCCGGATTCACCGCGCCACGTTGACCTGCGTCAAGCGGAGCTCGACGGCGTCAGCACCGGCAGCGCCGGCGCGTCGGATCTGGATATCGCGCGCCAGCGCTTTACCTCCGCGAGCTCGGCGTCGGGTCGGCTCACCACGATCTCGCACTGCCCCGGATAGATCTCGCCGCTGGCGCCGTCGATCGAGACCCAGTCGCCTTCGGCGAGTGCCAGGCCCTCGCCAAGGCGGGCGCGGCCGGCGGCTTCGTCGATGACGAGCCCGCCAGCGCCGACCACGCAGGGCTTGCCCATCTGCCGCGCCACCAATGCGGCATGGGCGGTGCGCGCGCCGGTGGCGGTGACGATGCCGGCGGACAGCGCGAAGCCCGCGACGTCCGCCGTCGAGGTCTCGGGCCGCATCAGGATCACCGGATCGGCGGCGGCGAGGCGTTGCGCCGCCGCGGTGGTGAAGGCGGCGCGACCGACCGCGACGCCGCCGGAGGCCCCGGTGCCCGCCAGCGCCGGCTTGCGATCGCCGGCGAATCGCGTCTCCGTCAGCGCGTCGAGGTCGATCCCGTCGACCCGCCGCAGCGCCTCTTCGGCGGAGATCAGGCCCTCATGCACCAGATCGGTGGCGATGCGCAGCGCGGCGCGCGGCGTGCGCTTGGCCGCGCGGGTCTGCAAAATCCAGAGCTTGCCGTCCTCGACCGTGAACTCGATATCCTGCACGTCGCCGAAGGCGTGCTCCAGCCGCGCCATCACCTCGGCGAGTTCGCCGGCGATGTGCGGCAGCGCGCGGGCGATGGTCTGCTCGCTGTCGGGCGCGCGGCGCCCGGAAACCACGTCCTCGCCCTGGCCGTCCAGCACCATGTCGACCATCGGCTGCCGCGCCCCGGTGGAGGGATCGCGGGAAAACCCGACGCCGGCGCCCGACGTCAGCCCGGCATTGCCGAACACCATGGCCTGCACGGTGACGGCGGTGCCCTGCAGGTGCTCCAGCCGCTCCAGCCGCCGATAGGTCTGCGCCCGTTCGCTCATCCACGAGCGGTACACCGCGCGGGCCGCGGCCTCGAGCTGGGCCATGGCATCCTCGATGAAGCCGTCCTCGCAGTCCTCGATGATCGCAAGTTCGCGGCGCGCCAGTTCCTCGACCGCGACGCAGTCGAGGTCGCGGTCGCTTGAGGCGCCCTCGGCCGCGGTGACCTGGGCGAGCGCCTGCGCGAACGCGGCCGGATCGACCCCGAGCACGGTCTCGGCGTAGCTTTCGAGAAAGCGCCGGCGGCAATCCCAGGCCAGCCGCGGCCGGCCGGTCGAGCGAATGAGGCCGTGCACCGCATCGTTGGTGCAGCCGACATCGAGCACGGTGTCGAGCATGCCGGGCATCGAGCGCTCGGCGCCGGAGCGCACCGACACCAGCAGCGGGCGGCGGCGGTCGCCGAACTTCTTGCCGGTGGCCTGTTCGAGAAAGGCGATGCCGTCGCGCAACCCGTCGCGCAGCCGCTGCGCGGCGTGGGCATCGCCGTCGACGATGGCGGCGCACAGCTTCACCGGAAGCACGAAGCCGGGCGGCACCGGCAGGCCGAGCGCGGCCATGCGAATGAGATTGGCGGCCTTGGCGCCGACGACCGCCGGCGAATGATGCTGCCCCGATCCGTCACCGATGCGCACGATCTGCACTGGCGGGCTCCCTCAGCTGGAAAGGTCGGTGATGACGTAGTGGCGCAGCAGATGCGCGAAACCGGCGAGCTGGTCGGTGGCGCGTTCCATGGCGCGGGCGAGATCGAGCGCCGCCAGCGAGGCCGCGACGTCGAAGCCGCCGGTCAGCACCCGGCGCGTCACCTCGCGCTCGCGGGCATCGGCGGCATGTTCGGCATCGATCAGCCGCGTTACCTGGGCGAGCGCGTCGTCGGCGTCGACGCGATGGCCTTCCGGGCTGTCGGCCGCCGCGGCGATTCCCGATGCCGCGGCCTCGGTGGCGGTGACCGCAACGGCGCACAGGGCGGCCAGCGCGGTCAATACCGCGGCGTCGGTGCCCGCCGGCAGCAGCGAGGCGATGAAGGCCGCCTGCTCCAGCTCGTCGATGGCCTGTTCGACGTGGTCGGCGAGCTGCACGATCACCGGCCGCGCGTTGAGGCGGGTGGTCTCGGTGCGGGCCTCGATGGCGATGCGGTCGGCATGCTGCTCGATGCGGGCGGCGCGCGCGGCGAAATCGCCGGCGCCGGTCGCGTTGCCGGCCTGCAGCGCCGCGAGCTGGTGGGCGAGCGCGCCGGCGACGTCGTGGGCGAGGCCGGCCTGGCGGATCACGATGGCGAGCAGCGTGATGTCGACGCGCTCGAGATGGCGGATCAGCTCGGCTTCGATCTGGTCGTGAATCATCCGCGCCGAGCGGCCCGCCGAAAGCGCCTCGGTCGAGATCCGCAGCACGGTCTTCAGAAGGTCGACGGCGGCATCGCGCCCCAGCGCCTGCTCGAGCTTCTCGCCGAAGCCGATCCGCGCCGGCGCGGCATTGCGCACCGCGGCGCTGATCAGCGCGTCGCCGCCGAGTTCGAGGAAGGCGCGATGGCCGATGCGCTGGCGCGCCGCCCAGGCGAGCAGATGCACCGCTTCGGTCTTGCCGACGAAGCCGCGCAGCAGCTTGCGCGCCTTGTTCCAGTCGATCAGGAACACCAGCGCGGCGCCGAGCGCGGCGAGGCAGCGGTCGCGGTCGTCGGCGTTCTCCGCATCGTAGCGTCCGGTGACGAGATAGAAGGTGCCGTCGTCGCCGAGGCCCTGCGCGGCATGGCGGTCCAGTCCGCTCCAATTCATCGCGAAGCCGTCGAGCAGGCCGACGAAGAAGCGGGCGCGGACGCGATGGACGTCGGTATAGGTGACGGTCACGGCGTTGCCCTCGACCGCAATGACGACGACATGGGCGTCGGTGGTGCCGATGTCGTTCTGGATCAGGATCCGCTCGCCGGTTCGCGTCGCCATGGTGTCGAGCCCGGGATGGTCGAATTTCAGCGCCCGGGTCTCGTTGAGGCCGCGCATGAAGCTCTCCACCGCGCCGCGGTCTTCCGGCCGCAGGCCGAACACATGCGCGCCCGCCAGCGTCTCCTCGGCGCAGCTGGCGGCGAGACGATTGAGCGCCTTGTGCAGGTCCATCACCAGGCGGTGCAGGCTGTCGGCGCCGCCGTCGGCGACCGCGGTGAGGGCGGCGACGCGCGCCGGCGCGATGGTATCGGTTGGCGCGAGCGC
>JBKQQE010000014.1:0-8192 GCA_052326245.1 Xanthobacteraceae bacterium
GCTGGCCAAAGAGTGGATGCGCGGGTCAAGCCCGCGCATGACGAAAAGATAGGTCGACGATAGCAGATTAAAAGCAAAAGCTTCGGGTCTTGGACCCGGAGCTTGGCATTTTCGTGAGGAGTGAACGATCCGCTCACCCCGCCGCCGTGACGGCGCGCTGCGCCATCACCTTGATCAGGTTGGCGCGGTAGCTCGCCGAGCCGTGGAGGTCGTCCAGCAGCCCCTTGTCCGAGACCGCCACACCGTCGATCGCCGCTGCCGACCAGTTGGCCTTCAATGCCGCCTCGATCGCCGGCAACCGCATCACGCCACTCTCCGACGCGCCGGTCACCGCCACCCGCACGTCGCCGGCCTTGGTCTTGACCACGAAGACGCCGGTGAGCGCAAAGCGCGAGGCGGGATGCGGGAACTTGGCGTAGCCGGCCTTGGCCGGGATCGGGAACGACACCGCGGTGATCAGTTCGCCGTCGGCAAGCGCGGTGGTGAACAGCCCCTTGAAGAAGTCGTCCGCCTTGATGCTGCGCTTGTTGGTTTTCACCGTGGCATCGAGCGCCAGCAGCGCGGCGGGGGAATCCGCCGCGGGGTCGTTGTTGGCGATCGAGCCGCCGATGGTGCCGCGGTGGCGCACCGCCGGGTCGCCCACGGTCGAGATCAGGTAGGCGAGCGCCGGGATCGACGACTTCACCGCAGCGCTGGTGGTAATGTCGTAATAGGGCGTCGCCGCCTTGATGGTGAGGGTGTCACCGGTCGCCTCGATGCCGACCAGCTCCTTGATCTTGGAGAGGTCGACGAGGTCGCTCGGCGAAGCCAGGCGCTGCTTCATGACCGGCAGCAGCGTGTGGCCGCCGGCCAGATAGCGGGCCTCGGAGCCCTTGGCGTACAGGGCGACCGCATCGTCGATGCTGGAGGCGCGGTGATATGTGGTCTCGTGCATGATCGTGCTCCTCCTGCTTACTCTGCGGCCTGTTTCGCGTGCGCGGCATTCCAGACCCGCACCGGCGTGGCCGGCATCTCCGGGTTGTTGGTGCCAATGGCGTCGGTGATGGCGTAGATGACGGCGGCGGATGAACCGATCGCGCCGGCCTCGCCGCAGCCCTTGATGCCGAGCGGGTTGCCCGGACACAGCGTGGTGGTGTGCGAGACGTTGAACGACGGCAGGTCGTCGGCGCGCGGCATGGTGTAGTCCATGAACGACGCGGTCAGGAGCTGGCCGTTCTTGTCGTACACCGTGCCCTCGAGCAGGGCCTGGCCGATGCCTTGCGCCAATCCGCCATGGACCTGGCCCTCCACGATCATCGGGTTGATCATGCGGCCGAAATCGTCGGCTGCGATGAAGTTGATGAAGCTGGTCTTGCCGGTGTTGGGATCGACCTCGACCTCGCAGATATGCGTGCCCGCGGGGAAGGTGAAGTTGGTCGGGTCGTAGAACGCGGTTTCCTTCAGGCCGGGCTCCATGCCGTCCGGCAGGTTGTGCGCGGTGTAGGCCGCCAGCGCCACCATCGGCAGCGCGATCGCCTTGTCGGTTCCGGTCACCTTGAACTGGCCGTCCTCGATGACGATGTCGGCTTCGGACGCCTCGAGCTGGTGGGCCGCGATCTTCTTGGCCTTGGCTTCGACCTTCTCCATCGCCTTGACGATGGCGGTGAGACCGACCGGACCCGAGCGCGAACCGTAGGTGCCCATGCCGAACTGCACCTTGTCGGTGTCGCCGTGGACGATGGAGATCTGGCTGATCGGAATGCCGAGGCGGTCGCCGACGACCTGGGCGAAGGTGGTTTCATGGCCCTGGCCGTGGCTGTGCGAGCCGGTCAGGATCTCGATGGTGCCCACCGGGTTGACGCGCACCTCGGCGGATTCCCACAGGCCGACACCGGCGCCGAGACTGCCGACCGCCTTCGACGGCGCGATGCCGCAGGCCTCGATGTAGCAGGACAGCCCGATGCCGCGCAGCTTGCCCTCCTGCCTGGCCTTGGCCTTGCGCGCCGGGAAACCGGCATAGTCGATCGCCTTCAGCGCCGCGTCCAGCGAGGCGCTAAAGTCTCCGACATCGTAGGCCATGATCACCGGCGTCTGGTACGGGAACTGGGTGATGAAGTTCTTGCGGCGCAGCTCCGCGGGGTCGACCTTGAACTGGCGCGCCGCGGTTTCCATCAGCCGCTCGACCACGAAGCTCGCCTCGGGACGGCCGGCGCCGCGGTAGGCGTCGACCGGCGTGGTGTTGGTATAGACGCTGATCACCTCGGCGCTGATGTTCGGAATCACGTACTGGCCCGACAGCAGCGTGGCGTAGAGATAGGTCGGCACCGAGGACGAGAACAGCGACATGTAGGCGCCGAGATTGGCGTGGGTCTTGACCTTGAGCCCGACGATCTTGTGGTCCTTGTCGAAGGCCATCTGCGCGTGGGTGATGTGGTCGCGGCCATGGGCGTCGGTGAGGAAGGACTCGCTGCGGTCCGCGGTCCATTTCACCGGCCGCTGCACCTTCTTGGAGGCCCACAGCGCCACCATTTCCTCGGGGTAGATGTAGATCTTGGAGCCGAAGCCGCCGCCGACATCGGGAGCGATCACCCGCAGCTTGTGCTCGGGGGCGATGTTGTAGAAGGCGGAAAGCACCAGCCGCGCCACGTGCGGGTTCTGCGACGTGGTGTAGAGCGTGTAGTGGTCTTCCGCGGCATCGTAGTCCGCCACCGCCGCGCGCGGCTCCATGGCGTTCGGCACCAGGCGGTTGTTGACGAGATCGAGCGACACCACGTGCGCGGCCGACTTGATCGCGGCGTCGGTGGCGGCCTCGTCGCCGAGCATCCAGTCATAGATGATATTGCCGGGAGCTTCCGGGTGCAGCTGCGGCGCGCCGGGCGCGATCGCCGAACGCACGTCCGCCACCACGGGCAGTTCCTCGTAGTCGACCACGACGGCTTCCGCGGCGTCGCGGGCCTGGTTGCGGGTCTCGGCAATGACGACGGCGACCGCCTGTCCCGCGAAGCGGACGGTTTCGGGCGCCATCGCCGGCCACGCCCCCATCTTCATGGGCGTGCCGTCCTTGGAATGGATCATCCAGCCGCAGATCAGGTTGCCGACCTTGTCGTCGACCAGCTGCTGGCCGTTCAGCACCGCGACCACGCCCGGCATCTTCAGCGCCGCCGACGGGTCGATGCGCTTGACCTTGGCATGCGCGTGCGGGCTGCGCACGAAGGTGGCATAGGTCATGCCGTGAATCCTGACATCGTCGACGTAGCGGCCCTTGCCGGTGACGAAGCGCTTGTCCTCTTTGCGGACGACCCTCGCGCCAATCCCTTCAACGCTCATGCGATCTCTCCTTGTCGGACCGTCCGCCGCGCGGCACACGCGCTGCGGGTTGCGGTCGCTGCTGATCAGATTCAGTAAGGAATACGGAGCTAGCCGTGGCCTATTCGGCCGCGGCGGAAACTTTCATCCGGCCGGCGGCGTCGAGCACGGCCTTGACGATGTTGTGATAGCCGGTGCAGCGGCAGATATTGCCCTCGAGTTCGTGGCGTACGGTGGCCTCGTCGAGCTGGCCGCCGTAACGGTGCACGATGTCGATCGCCGACATGATCATGCCCGGGGTGCAGTAGCCGCATTGCAGGCCGTGGTTGTCGCGGAACGCGGCCTGCATCGGATGCAGCTCGTCGCCCTTGGCGATGCCCTCGATGGTGGTGATGTTGGCGCCATTGGCCTGCACGGCCAAAGTGGTGCAGGACTTCACCGCGCGTCCGTCGATATGCACGACGCAGGCGCCGCACTGGCTGGTGTCGCAGCCGATATGGGTTCCGGTCAGACCGAGGTGATCGCGCAGCAGGTGGACGAGCAGGATGCGGTCTTCGACTTCGGCGGAGACGGCCTTGCCGTTGACGGTCAACTTGACTGTGGACACTCCTAACCTCCCTTTATATTAGGCGTTTTTTCATTGCGCGGATTAAGGCCCGGCCCCGGCGCCTTGGCAACCGGGATCTTGGTCGTAGGCATCATTGTCGCGTGATCGAGGGTGGTCGCGGCGCGCGGCGAGGGGGCGGCGGCCGGCGCCGGACATGACAATTCCGTTATGAAAATCCCGGATGCGGGCCCGCGCCGACGCCGCTTGCCGGGGCGCGGAGCTGGTGCAAGATATTGACAGTTCGGACTCCTTCGCAGGATCGCGGAGACCCCGACCGGCAGGCAGAACCCACGGGCGGACAGCGGAGCGGGCGTGATCAACAAGCAAATCGACAGTCTCGGGGAGGCGGTGGCGGATATCCGCGACGGCGCCGTGGTGCTGGTGCCGGGGTTCGGCGCCGTCGGCATTGCCGACCACCTGCTTGAGGCGCTGTGCGACCAGGGCGCCCGCGAACTGACCATCGTGGCCAACAATGCCGGCAACGACGCGCACGGGCTGGCGCGGCTGATCAATCTTGGCCGGGTGCGCAAGGTGATCTGTTCCTATCCGCGTTCGGGCGACTACAGCGCCTTTCTCAACGCCTACCGCGCCCGGACCCTCGAACTGGAACTGGTTCCGCAGGGGACCATCAGCGAACGCATGCGCTGCGCCGCGGCAGGGCTCGGCGGGTTCTTCTCGCCGGTGTCGGCCGGCACCAAACTGGCCGACGGCAAGGAAACCCGCGAGATCGACGGCCGGCTCTATGTCTTTGAAAAACCTCTGCGCGGCGACGTGGCGCTGGTGAAGGCCTGGCGCGCGGACCGCTGGGGCAACCTCACTTACCGGAAATCGGCGCGCAACTTCAATCCGATCTGCGCCACGGCCGCGGACCTGACGATCGTGGAGACGACGGCGATGGTCGAGCTCGGCGCGCTCGATCCGGAGGCCGTGGTCACGCCCGGGATCTTCGTCGACCGGGTCGTGGTGGTGGGCGAGCGTCCGCCGCAGAACCACCCGGGCTATGCCAAGTTCGCCGGAGCCGCCGCATGACACCGCTTTCGCGTTACCAGATCGCCTGGCGCGCCGCGCAGGACCTGCCCGAAGGCGCCTATGTCAATCTCGGGATCGGCATGCCGACGCTCGCCGCGCGCTACGTCCCCGCCGGCCGCGAGGTGATCTTTCACAGCGAGAACGGCATTCTCGGGCTGGGCGGCGCGCCGAAGCCGGGCGAGGAGGACGACGACCTGATCGATGCCGGCAAGAACCTGACGACGCTGGTGCGGGGAGGCTGCTACGTCCACCACGCCGATGCCTTCCTGATGATCCGCGGCGGCCACCTCGACATCAGCCTGCTCGGCGCGTTCGAGGTCTCGGGCGCGGGCGATCTTGCCAACTGGACCACCGAGGATCCGAATGTTCCGCCCGGCGCCGGCGGCGCGATGGATCTCGCCGTCGGCGCGCGCCAGATCCGCGTGCTGATGGATCATGTCGACAAGCAGGGCCGGCCGCGGATCCGGCACCGCTGTTCGCTGCCGCTGACCGCGGCGGGCGTGGTCAAGCGCATCTACTCGAACCTGGCGGTGATCGACGTCACCGCGCAGGGACTGGTCGCGGTCGAGATGGTCGCGGGCATGGACCTCGCCCGGCTGCAGGCGGTGACCGAGCCGAAGCTGGTGCTGGCCCCCGGTTGCGCCGTCGTCGCCGCACCCGCCGAGCTCGCGGACACGGCCGCGGCCAAGCGGGCGGGGCAGGCGGCGTAAGCGGGATCCGCGAATCGCGATCGAGGTGTCGCGGGCGGGGCGCATCGTGGTGGCGCCGCAACCTGCGCGTTCGCGCCGAGTCAAATCAATGTGCGCTCCACGCGATGAGATCTCCGCCGGCGTGCCGCCGTTGCGACCTCCTGGGCTAGCCGCCGCTGGCCGCCCCAGCACCGGATGGGTCGGCAATTTCCTGCAATAGTCCCGTAATCATAATGGCTTGGGCGCGGGGGTGGTGCCGCGGGCGCGCCCGCGACGGTAGTCAGCCACCTGATTTGAATGCAATTTACTCTGTTTTATTCATTTCCTCTTAGCTTTCAGCCCCAACGCGCTGCGCTGGCTTGCGCCTCCGCAGCGTTTGGATTCGTGAAGGGGTGGTTCGCACATGGGCTGGTTCAAAAGCGCCGACGGGCAAAAGCAGCGCAAACCCGGCTTTCTCTCCAATATGAGATTTCGGGCCAAGATCATGCTGGGCTTCGTCACGGTGCTCGGCCTCTCGGCCATGAGCATGGGCGTCGCCTATTTCGGCTTCCAGCGCATCTCGACCGGGATCGCGTCCTACCACGACATCGTCGCCGAGACCGACGGCGCGCGCGACATCGATCGCGAGCTCGCCTCCTACGAGGTGCTGGCGCGCTACTACGCGGTGACCGGCTACGCCGCCGATGAAACGGCGGCGCGCGAGGCCGGCACGGCGCTCGGCCAGGCGATCAAGAACGCCGAAGCCGTCGCCAGCGCCGACAACCGCCAGAAGATCACCGAGCTTTCGGGCAAGTTCGACGAATTCACCAAGCTGTTCGCCCAGGTCGTGCAGCTGAAGTCCGACAACGCCGAAATCGCCTCGAACCAGCTGCTGCGGCTCGGCAACTTCTTTCGCTATCGCCTGGAGGATCTCGCCGACACGGCGGCGCTCGAGGGCCAGACCGACCTGCAGACGGCGGTGAAGGAACTGGCGACGCAGTGCGCCGCGGTCGCCGCCAATGTCAGCAACTACATCGTGCGGCCGGACCAGTCGATCGCCAACAGCGCGACCGCCCGCATCCATCTCCTGAAGAACAACTTCGTGGCGCTGAGCTCCAGCGACGAAAAGCTCTCGAGCAAGATCAAGGAGATCGCGGAGCAGCTGACCACCTATCAGACCGCGTTCAGCAAGTTCGTGAAGAATGCAACGGAGATCAACGACCTCGTGGTCAAGATGAACGATGCCGCCCGCGAAATCAGCCAGGACGGCAAGACCATGAAAGAGGCCCTGCGGGCGCAGCAGCAGGTGGTGTCCGAGCGCTCGATTTCGATCGCGCAGGACACCAAGAGCTTCGTGACCCTGCTCGGCGTCGGCGGCCTGGTGTTCGGCGCGATCCTGGCATGGACGCTCGGCCAGGGCATTTCTCGGCCGATGATCGGCATGTGCGCCGCCATGCGCGAACTGGCCGGCGGCAATTTCGACGTGGTGCTGCCCGGCCTCGGCCGCAAGGACGAGATCGGCGAGATGGCGAGCGCCGTCGAGGAGTTCAAGATGCAGGCGGTGGCGAAAGCCGAGCGCGAGGCGGCCGAGCGCGAGCAGCAGAATGCGGCGAGCGGCCAGGCCCGCCGGGCGGAACTGCATCGCTTCGCCGAGAACTTCGAGACCGCGGTCGGCGGCATCGTCTCCAACGTGTCGTCGTCGGCAAGCCAGCTCGAGAGCGCCGCGGGCTCGCTGACCCGCAACGTGGAGACCACCCAGGAGCTGTCCGGCCGGGTCGCCGGGGCCTCGGAAGAAGCCTCGACCAACGTCCAGTCGGTGGCCTCCGCCACCGAGGAGCTGTCGGCGTCGGTGCACGAAATCGGCCGCCAGGTCCAGGAGTCCAGCCGCATCGCCAATGCCGCGGTGGCCCAGGCCGAGGAAACCGACGCGCGCATCAACAAGCTGTCCCGCGCCGCGCAGCAGATCGGCGACGTGGTCAAGCTGATCACCGCGATCGCCGAGCAGACCAACCTCCTGGCGCTGAACGCCACCATCGAGGCGGCCCGCGCTGGCGAGGCCGGCCGCGGCTTCGCCGTGGTGGCGACCGAGGTGAAGTCGCTCGCCAGCCAGACTGCCAAGGCGACCGACGAGATCTCGTCGCACATCACCGGCATGCAGGTGGCGACCCAGGAGTCGGTGGCCGCGATCAAGGAGATCGGCGAGACCATCGGCCAGATCTCGCGCATCGCCTCCACCATCGCCACCGCCGTCGAGCACCAGAGCGCCGCGACGCAGGAAATCGCCCGCAACGTGCAGAACGTGGCGCACGGCACCCAGGAGGTCGCCGGCAGCATCACCGAAGTCAACCGCGGCGCCAGCGAGACCGGCGCGGCCTCGGCCGAGGTTCTTAACTCGGCGCAGACGCTGTCGGTGGAAAGCACCCGGCTGCGCCAGGAGCTCGACCGCTTCATGGCGACGATCCGCGCCGCCTGATCGCCGCGCCGGCATTCTTGCGACGAGAAAACGCGCGCCGGGCCCGGCGCGCGTTTTGCGTTTCGGGGATCGCGGCGCTCGGGAGCACGTTTTATCTGAGCGGATCTTGGCTGACTCGTCATGCGCGGGC
>JBKQQE010000015.1:0-2599 GCA_052326245.1 Xanthobacteraceae bacterium
GCCCGCCGTCGGGGCTGCCGTCGCGCCAGATGTACCAGTCGCGCTTCGGCGCGTCGCGCGCGCCGCGGCTGTCGACGAACCAGGGGTGCTGGTCGGAGGTGTGGTTGGGCACGAAATCGAGGATCAGGCGCAGCCCGGCGCCGTGCAGCGCGCCGAGCAGCGCGTCGAAATCCGCCATGGTGCCGAACAGCGGATCGACCGCGCAATGGTCGGTGATGTCGTAGCCGAAGTCCTTCATGGGCGAGGGATAGAATGGCGAGACCCACACCGCGCCGACGCCGAGCTGTTTCAGGTAGGGGATGCGGCGGATGATGCCCGCAAGGTCGCCGACGCCGTCGCCGTCGGCGTCCTGAAACGAGCGCGGATAGATCTGGTAGATGGCGGCGGTTTGCCACCACGGCTGGGTCATGCGGCGGCCCTTTGGTCTGCGATACCCGACTACCGCAGAACTGTGACGCCGTCACGGGCGCGGATTCGCTCCGATCGAGGCCGCAGACACATTGCTCGGAAATACTGCAATCTGTCCGCGTTCACGCAGCCGTTACGGCCAGAGCCTGTCCTAGTGCCAAGGTGCCGGTTCCCGCGGCTTGACAGCAGCGGGTGCGGGCGGAACAAGAATGGGAACCGATTGCTGCCCGCTTCTCTCATTGCCGCCGCGAACATGTCCCTGGAAAAAATCATCAGCTATCGCTGTCCGAAGTCGGGCACCGTCGTCGAACATCGGCTGAATGCGAACGCCGATTCCCGCCAGACCTATCAGGCGGTGGTCTGCTCGGCCTGCGGCGAACTGCATTTCGTCCATCGCGACAACGGCAAATTGCTGGGCTACGACAAGGACTAACGCGGAGATCGCGCGTCGTCTTGCAGATCGGACAAGCCCGCCATTGCTGTCGTGCCTGCCGACAGATCGCTTGGACGTCGATGCCTGCAACGCGCGCGTGACGCAGGCGGATGGCTTTTGATCTGCTTTTGAACTGCATTTCACTTGGGCCCACGATGCGGGTGGTTCGCCAATCCGTGGACGCATCGCCCGAAGCCGCCGGTATCCGGCGCAGGCCTGCCTTGCAAAACCGGCGTGGCTTTGGCGGCCGTCGACAACGCGCCGCGATGCCTTGCCCCGCGTCTCATCCCGGGCCAAACCGTCCCGCGGAATATCCGCGGGCCGCCAGCAGGATGAAGCCCAGCACAAAGAGCGGTCCGAACACCGTAAGGGTGTGGCGCGTGAAACGTTCGGGCAGGAAGGTGTCGAACAGGGGGCCGTTTCCCGCGCCGTACTTCACCGCAAGCGCGGTCAACGGACATTTCATGCCGCACCCCGCGAAGACCAGGCTTTCGAGGCTGACCAGCCCGAGCGCCACCCACAGCCAGTTGCCGTTAGCGCCGGTGATGGCGGCGTAGAGCACGACGAAGATCGCAACCACCATCACGAGGTAGATCGCGGTGTGGACCAGGCGCACCAGCGCCAGACCTTGCGCATCACTCATGCCGCCACCCGGATATTCCGCCGTTGCGGCATCAGGCCTCCGACGCCCAGGATTCGATGCGGGCGCGCCAGTAGATGAATTCGACGCCGTCGACGATCCAGCCGGCTTCGCCCGCGGTCGGGATGCGTCGGCCGCCGATCGCGCGAAAGTCGCGGCCCCGGCAGAACCAGGGTGTCGGAGTGACCACGCCGCGATCCTGACGCGGCCGATCGTCGGCCTCGACCCGGACCGGATCGCCGGCCTCATCCAGCAGCAGCCGGACTTCGCATCGCCGCGCGCCCGCGCCGGTGGCGACCGCCAGCGTGCGCGCATCGATCACGCGCCAGTCGAGCCGCCGGTTCAGCAGCATCGCGTCCGGCGCCCAGATCAGTTCGGCGAGGTAGCGCATGGCTTCGCCGCGGAACATGGCGTCGCCGCCGATCATGGTTACGACCGGAACGACGCCGACGAGGCGTCCCTGCAGCCCGCCTTGGTCGTCGACCAGGTAATCGATGATCCGCATCGGCAGGCCGGCCATGGCGAACTTTGCCTGCCACAGAAAGCCGACGTCGGCGACGGCGATGGTCTGCCGTGCGGTGAAGGCGAGCGCCCTGGCGCCGGGCTTCAGCCACATCTCCCCGCGCTGGGTCAGGCGGACCAGCCGGGCGGGCCGTCCGTCGGCAGCCCCGAGCCATTGGGCCAGCGCGAGGACTTCCGCCGGCAGACCGGCGCGCGCGCCGGGAGCGGCCGGCGCCTGCTGCAATGATTGCTGCAGCCGATCGATCCGTCGCCGGAAGCCGTGCCGCGCCACCGCCGCGCCGACCACGACGGCGCCCGCAAACACGGCAATCATTCCGAGCACTGCCGCAACCATCACCTGACCGCCCCTTCAGGACCTTGATCGTTCGTCGGCGCAGATGAACGCATGCGGCGGTCGGGGCGTTGACATCGATCAAGCGAACCGCGGGGCTATCGTATCTCGTCATCCTGAGGTGGCGTAGCAACTCGGCCCTCGCCGAGTTGCGTTTCTTCTTAAAGTGTCACAAGTCGGGTAAACCCGACTTGTGATGCGCGCACCTTGGATGACGGGAGACCACCCCAGACCGTCATGCCTCGCGCGTGTCGCAGGCATCGAC
>JBKQQE010000016.1:0-8882 GCA_052326245.1 Xanthobacteraceae bacterium
CGGGAGCAGGCCACGCAGATGGCCTCCGGCCTGTTTTCGCACGGGCCTGCGAGCCCGGGTTATTTCGAGGTGCTCGCCAACTCGATCAACGTCATGCAGGACCATATCACCCGCACCCGCCTCGCCGGTGAGCCGCCCCACGTCATGCTGCTGCCGCGCCTGCGGCACATCGGCCTGATGGAATTCAACCGGGCGAATGAAGCGATTGCCGAAGGTCGCTCGTGTGTCGAGCAGGCGCTGCCGATGATCCAGCGCCTGCTCCAGGGAGGTTGAGGACGGCTCCGCATGCCGAAACCTGACGGCCCGCCGCGCTACAGGTCCCGGGCCGCGGCGGCAACGGCGGCGCTGACTTTTGCCGGATCGCCGACCAGATTGGCCAGCGCCAGCGACAGCTTCGCCAGCATCAGCGCCCGCTTGTCGTCCGGCGTCGCATCGATGGCTTCCGCGAGCAGGTCGTAGACCTGCTCGAGCTCGGCCGTGGAAAGAATCTTCGGCATCATGGGGCGGCTCCGCCAAGTGCGATGCTGAGGGCTTGCTCGACCTCGGCGGCGGTGACGTGCCGCCACCGCGCGCAGACGTGCTGGTCGGGACGCACCAGATAGGCGGAGCCGTCGCGCGCGGCATATTTCCGGGCGATGCGGCCGTCCGGGTCCGCCACCACGATGTCGGCGAGCGACTCGCCGGCATTGGCCTGCGGCCCGATCATGACGCGCGTCACCTTGCGCCCGTGCGCGGCGGCGGCGGCCAGCATCGCCTGCCGCTGATCGTCGCCGGGCTCATCCGAACCGGCAAAGCACAGCAGCAGGAAGCCGGCACCGGTCAGGTGATCGAACAGAAAGTCGTCGTCGCCGAGCCTGACATCGCGGATCGGGTCGCCGCACGCCACGCCGCCTGCGAAGGCGGCGTCCTCGGCGGCGAAGCTGTTCAGCGGCGAATCCGCGTAGCTGTGGGCGCGCGAGGTGCGCCAGTGCAGCAGGTCCTTGGGAAACTCCTGGCTCAGCGACAGCGACAGCACGGCGTCGCGCATCAGCCGGTAGCCGGCGGAAGGCGGCGTCATGAAGCGCGTGCTCTTGCCGCCCTCGTCGCAGATCTCGCGCGCCGCCTGCACCCGCTCCGACGAGTAGCTTTGCAGCAGGCTCCGCGACGCTTCGCCCTTGGCCACCAGCGCCAGCTTCCAGGCCAGGTTGCTGCAGTCCTGGAAACCGGTATTGGCGCCGCGCACACCGAAGATCGGCAGCAGATGCGCCGCGTCGCCGGTGAACAGCACGCGGCCGGCTACGTAGTCCGGCAGCGTCAGCGTGTTGGCCGAATACACCGTGGCCCAGTCGAGCTGCCAAGGCACCTTGCGTCCGAGCATGCCGAGCACGGCGTCGATCCGCTCGCCGAGCTTCTCCGGACGCAGCGCCTCCTCGCTGGCCTCGCCGTCCGGCAGCCGGAAGTCGATGCGCCAGATGCCGTCGGGCTGGCGATGCACCAGCACGTTGTTGCCCGGGTTCCAGTCGGGATCGAAGAAGCACAGCCGCTCGGTCGGCAACCCGATGTCGGCCCTGATGTCGGCGATGACGAAACTGCCGGCGTAGGACCGCCCTTCCATCTTCAGGTTCATCAGCCTTCGGATGGTGGAGCGGCCGCCGTCGGCGGCGACCACCCAGCCGGCGACGAGATCGTAGTCGCCCTCGGGCGTGTCGACGCGCAGCGTCACCGCCGTGTCGTCCTGCGCGACGGCTGCGACCTTGGAGCCCCAGCGCAGGTCGATCAGCTCGTTGCGGGAGACCGCGTCGACCAGATACTGTTCGATATACTGCTGCTGGATGTTGAGGCCGGGCAGGAAGCGGTCGTCGTCGTCATGCGGCATCACCATGCTGTAGACCTGATGGCCGCGAAAGAACGAACGGCCGGACGACCACGGCAGGCCCTTGGCGATGAACGGGGCGGCGACGCCGGCGTGCTGCAGGATCTCCATGGAGCGGCGGGTCAGCACGATGGCGCGGCTGCCGTGCGAGACCTGCAGCTCCTGCTCGAGCAGGATCGAACGCACGCCCAGCCGCGCCAGGTCGATGGCGGTGAGCATGCCGATCGGCCCGGCGCCGACGATCACCACCGGCGCCGCGGAGCGCTTGCCGTCAAGCTCGGGCGGCCGGCGGAACGGGTGAATCCTGTAGTCGTAGAAGATCGAGGATCTCGGCTGCGCTTCCGGAAGGTGCATCGGTCAGGTCTCCCAGCCGCGGACGCGCTTGCTCGCGGCGCCTGGATGATAGATCAATATCCACGACAGTTCGCGCCCGTCTGTCCCCCCGAGGGGGGACAGCGGCGGCGCGGCCGCGATCAAACGGGACGGGAGACGCGCCATGCCCAGGTTTTCAGGTATCGGGGGCCACCGGCGACGCGGGCCGGCGCATGGGAACCTCGGCGGCACGCTTTCCCGGGTCATTGCCGCGATCGGCCAGACCGAATTCCCCCTCAGCCTGGCGTCCGCCTGCACCGAACTCTACGACGCCGACCAGGTCACGGCCTTCGTGCTGGAAGACGGCGACGCGCGCTGTGTCCTGGCGCATCGGCCGTCGGACCAGGGACTGGTGCAGGAACTGTGCAGCGAATACACCCGCAGCTTCGTCGATCGCGATCCGTTGCCCTGGCGTCGTCCGAGCAGCGAGGAGACGTTCATGACCCAGGGAATCGTCTCCAGCGAGATCCGCGACAAGGCCTATCGCCGCCGCCTGTTCCACGATGTCGGTCTCACGGGGAAAGTCGCGGCGATCGCGGCGTCGCGCCATCGCACTCTCTATATCAATCTTTACTATGGCCGCGACCCGCAGTCCCGCATCGCCGACACCCTCCTGCAGCTCGGCGACAGCGGGCGCATCCTGGCGTCGTGCCTGCAGCGGCATGAGGACCTGACCGGCGGCAGCTTCCGCGCCGGCTCCGCCAGGGGGCGGGTCGAGGCGTTCCTGGGCGAGCGGTTCAAGGGCCTGTCGGCGCGCGAGCGCGAGGTCTGCGCGCTGATCGTCTGCGGCTATTCGGTCGAGGCCATCGCGCTTCAGATGAAGGTGTCGCGGGCGACCGTGGTGACGTTTCGCAAGCGCGCCTACGCCAAGCTGTCGATCGCAAGCCGGGGCGAATTGTTCGCGCACTGCGCCGGGCTGGCGATCTAGGGCGATTGTTGCTCCTTGCCGTCGTGCCCGGCCGTAGCAGTCCGCCGCCGGGGTCGTCTCAGCGCCACATCCCCCGCATCCGGGCCCCGATGTCGATCCGCGGCCCTTGCGCGGCGGAGCGGGATGCGGACGCGGCCACGAGAGGCCAGCTGATTCGCTCGAACAGCGGCAACAGGGACTCGGGAATGAAGCGCGTCCGGGAGGCATAAACGTGGCGGTCGCCCTGGGCCTTCTGGCCATGGGTGTAGAAACGCTGCGGCACCGTCAGGTGCAGGTCGTCCTTGGCCCGCGTCATCGCCACGTGGAGCAGGCGGCGTTCCTCCTCGAGTTCGGCGGATGTTCCCGCCCCGAGGTCGGACGGCATGCAGCCGTCCACCACGTTGAGCACATAGACCGACTTCCACTCCTGCCCCTTCGCGGAATGGATCGTCGACAGGATCAGATAGTCCTCGTCCAACAGGGGAACGCCGGCCTGGTCGCTGGTGGCGTCGGGCGGGTCGAGCGTGAGTTCGGTGAGAAAGCGCTCGCGGGAGGGGTAGCCGGCGGCGATCTGCTCGAGCTGGATCAGGTCGGCGCGGCGGACCTCGGCGTCTTCGTGCAGGCGATCGAGATGCGGCTCATACCAGAGCCGCGCGCGCTCGATGTCCGCCGGCCACTCCGAGTATCGCAAATTCGCGACGCTCTCGACGAAGGCCTTCCAGTCGTCGCCGGCGCGCGGCGGCGCCGGCATCGCGCACAGCGCGCCGATCGGGTCGGGGGCTTCCGCCATCCGGTCGAGCACCCGCTGCGCGGAAGCCGGGCCGACGCCGGGCAACAAATGCAGGATCCGGAAGCCGGCGACGCGATCGCGCGGGTTCTCGACCAGGCGCAGCAGCGCCAGCATGTCCTTGACGTGCGCGGCGTCGAGGAATTTGAGGCCGCCGAACTTCACGAACGGAATGTTGCGGCGGGTCAACTCGATCTCGAGCGGGCCGCTGTGGGACGAGGTGCGGAACAGCACGGCCTGCTGCTTCAGCGCCGCGCCTTCCTCCCGGTTCTCGAGCACCCGCTCCACGATGTAGTTGGCCTGGTCGGCCTCGTCGCGCACGGTGACCAGTTGCGGCTTTCGCGGCGATGTCCGCTCCGTCCACAGGTTCTTGGTGAAGCGCTCGCCGGCCAATCCGATCACGCCGTTGGCCGCGGCGAGCACTGGCTGGGTCGAGCGATAGTTGCGGTCGAGGGTGACGATCTCCGCGCCCGGGGTGAACTGGCCCGGAAAATCGAGAATATTGCGCACCGTCGCGGCGCGGAACGAATAGATCGACTGCGCATCGTCGCCGACCACCGTGAGCCCCCGTCCGGCGGGCTTCAGCGCCAGCAGGATCGAGGACTGCAGCCGGTTCGTATCCTGATACTCGTCGATCAGCACATGGTCGAAGCGTCCGCCGATCTCGTCCGCCAATCCTGCGTCCGAGACCATCTGCGCCCAGTACAGCAGCAGGTCGTCGTAATCGAGCACGTTCTGCTTCTGCTTGGCCTCGACATAGGCCGCGAACAGCTGCTTCAGCTCGGCTGCCCAGCCGCAACACCAGGGAAAGGACTGGCCCAGCACCGCTTCGATCGCGGTCTCGGCGTTGACGCAGCGGGAGTAGATCGCCAGGCACGTCCCCTTGGTCGGAAACCGGCTTTCGGTTTTCGAGAAACCGAGGTCGTGGCGGACCAGGTTGATCAGGTCGGCGGAGTCCTCGCGGTCATGAATGGTGAAGGTGGGATCGAGGCCGATCTGGGCGGCATACTCCCGCAACAGCCGCGCGCCGATGCCGTGAAAGGTGCCGGCCCACGTCAGCGCGTCGGTCATGATGCCGGCCTTGTCGGCCAAGACCTTGCGCGCGATGCGCTCCACCCGCCTGGTCATTTCGGCCGCCGCCCGGCGCGAGAAGGTCATCAGCAGGATCCGTCGCGGGTCGACCCCGTTGACGATCAGATGCGCCACCCGATGGGCCAGCGTGTTGGTCTTGCCGGATCCGGCGCCGGCGATGATGAGAAGCGGCGGCCCGATGGTACCATCCGGGTGAACGCCATGCTCGACGGCCCGTCGCTGCTCCGGATTGAGCGCCTCGAGATACGAGATGGCAGCGGCGGCCGGCACGAATCGTCCCCAATGATCCACCGGACGATATCGCTTCCCGCTTTGTTCGCAATCGCATTCGTTGGCGGCCGAGCGGCGTGAGTGTCTGACCGAAATGCGAGCAACAAAATCAGGCCTTTCTCGAAGACTTCGTCATGGCCGGGCAGCGCGATCCGTCTCTGACGGATCGCTAGGACTAGGGTCTCCCGGCCATCCACGCCTTTCTTAGCCGCTATGCCGTAAAGGCGTGGATGCCCGGCACAAGGCCGGGCATGACGACAAAAAGGTCGTTCGCGCGTTGTTGCAGTAGCTTGCAAAAGCTCGTCGCATTTCCGGTCAGACTCTGAGGCGATACGCCCCGCAAGGTGCCGAAAGCACCGCTGTCCGCGTCGAACCTCGCCCGGACCATGCGCGACCAAGTATACATTGCAACAGCCTTGCGCGCCTGGCGTCGCGATCCCGCGACCGTATTCAGGCGCACATCCATGCGGGAGATTGGGGATGTCTGGAACGACGCGCGACCGGCGGCTGCCGGCCATGCTGACGCTGCTCGTCGTGATCTCGGGCACGCTGATCGCGGGCGGGGCCCGTGCCGACAGCGGCCTGGTGGACGTGCGGACCTTGCCGCGTCTCGATGGCGCCCAAAACGACACAAAAGATGACGGCGGCAGCAGCGAATCCTATCGCCTGAGCTACACGGTGCCCAATCCGGTGCCCAATGCCGGCGCCGCGGCCCGCGTGCTGTTCGCCGCCGACGGATGGGTGCCGTTCCGGCGCCCGCTGGAGGATTCGGAGACAACGCTGCTGCTGAAGAAAGGTCCGCTCGGACTTGGCGTGTCGGTCGGACCGGTGCCGGGCAAGCCCGGGCAGGCGCGGGTGGAGCTGAACGCCGAGCGGATCAATGTCGACCTGCCGTTTCCCGAGGGCGCGGCGGAGGTCGTGTTCGACGGCAACCGGCCGTATCTCAATTGCATTGCCGCCGCATCGGTCGACGCGACGCGGGCGTTCTTCCAGCAGCGGCTGACGGCAGCCGGCTGGTCGTCGCTGTCGGGCACGGACATAGCGGCGCGCTGGCCGAACGCGGGCACCGATGCCGCGGGCGGCAACGCCGTGCGGGCCTATTTTGGCCGCGACAATCAATCGCCGATCGTGCTGACGCTGCAGCGGCGCGACGACGGCCGCACCGGTGTCGACATCCGCGTGGCGCCGTTCGCGCTGCCGCAGCAACTCGCGGCCGGCCGGGAAGCGGCGGGCCTGCCGATCCCCGAGCACAGCCCGGATTCACAGATCCTCGGCGGCGCGGACTCCGATCGCCGCGAGATCAGGGCCGCGGTCGCCGCCGCCGTTCCCGCGGTGCTGGCGTTCTACCGGCGCGAGCTCGCCACGCGCGGCTGGACCGAACAGGCCAAGGGCGCGGTTGTCACCCCCGACAGCGCCAGGCTTGCCTTCGTCTCAGCGGACGGCAACGCCGTGCTCGAGCTCGGACAGAAATACGATTTCACCATCGTGAACCTGGTGGCGCAGGCCTCGGAAGCCGCCATCGCCGCCAGGGCGAAGGCGAAGCAGGAGGCCGGCGACAGGTTCATGAAGGAGGCCGAGGAGAGCGCGCGGGTGGCGATCGCGGAGTCCGACGCCAGGCGAGCCGCCGCCAACGCCGCCGCGGCCGCCGCGCCGGTCGAGACCCTGCATGCGCTCGCCGGCGCGCCCGCCCCGGTGCCGGTGCCCGACGCCGCTTCCGACATCGCGTTCAACGGCGCCGACGGCCGGCTTGAATTCAATTCGTCGTCGAGCGTGAAGTCGCTGGCGGCATTCTACCGTGCGGCGATGCAGCCGCTCGGCTGGAAGGAGGAGCCTTCGGTCATCAACAAGCCGACCATGGCCGTGCTGGAATTCTCCAGGGGCCGGCAGCAGATTTCGTTCACCGTCATGCAGCTCGGCGCCAAAATCAATGTCCGCGCCGACGGCTCGGGGCTGCGGACGGCGGATGCGGTCGCGGCCGCGCCGGGCGAGCCCGCCAAGGCGGCGCGGGACCTCGAAGCCGGGGACGATTCCGGGCTGCCGGTGCCGAAGGAGCATACGATGAGTTCGGTCAACACATCGAAGGGCCCCGGCCGCGACGTTGCGGCCCGTACCGAACTCGCGGCCAGCGTGCCGGCCGATCTCGACGCGGTGCTGGCGTTCTACCGCCGCGAACTGGCCGCGCGGCAATGGAAGGAACTGCCGGACGGCACGGTGTCGAAGCCGGACAGCGCCACGCTGGCGTTCACGGCGCCCGAGGGCCCGGCGCTGTTGAAGCTCGGCCGCCGCGACGGCGAAACCACCGTCAGCCTTGCGGTGAAGAACCCGGTCGAGGCGGCCAGGGCCGGCATGGCGCCGGCGCGCGGCCAGGCCAAGGTGCTGCTCGGCAACATGGGCGAAATTGATGCGACGCTCACCATCAACAACAAGACCATCAAGGTCGCCGCCGGCGCCGGCGGCCCCACGCGGCCGGACGGCCCGACACTCGAATTGCCGCCGGGCAAATACAGCTACGCGGTGAAGGTCGCCGGCCATCCCGCGCATAACGACAATGTGGTGCTCGGCGCCGACGACACCTGGGGCCTGATGATCGGTCCCGGCGGCGACGGCGTGCTGGCGTTGCAGGTGTATTGAGGGCGGCTAGAGCATCGCTCAGATCAGATCCGCTATCCTTCGTCATGGCCGGGCTTGTCCCGGCCATCCGCGTCTTTATTTACCGTTATGCCGTAAAGGCGTGGATGCCCGGCACGAGGCCGGGCATGACGAATCGATTCGGGCGGAAAATTCTGCAGTTGCTGCGCTGCGCCGGCCTTACACGTCCACGCTGGCGGTCAGCGCGTTGTCCTGGATGAATTCGCGGCGCGGCTCGACGATGTCGCCCATCAATTTCACGAAGATGTCGTCGGCCTCGTCGACTTCGCGGATCTTCACCTGCAAGAGCGAGCGCGCGTCGCGGTCGAGCGTCGTCTCCCAGAGCTGGTCCTTGTTCATTTCGCCCAGGCCCTTGTAGCGCTGGAAGGTCACGCCCTTGCGCCCCGCCGCGTTGACCGCCTCCAGCAGTTCGGAGGGGCCGGAGACCGGCGTCTCCTCGCCGCGGCGCAGGAAGGCGGCGGGCGCGCAAAAGGCTTCGCGCAAGGGTTTGGCGTGCTCGTCGAGCCGGCGCGCCTCGGCCGAGGCGAGGAGGCCGGCGTCGAGCGTCACGGCCTGCTTCACGCCGCGTAAGCTCCGCGTCAGCACGTAGCCGCCCGCCTCGCTGCGCCCGCTCCAGCCGCGCTCGGTTTCCTCGGAGATCGCGTTCATGCGCTGGGCGAGGACGACGGCGCGGCGCTCGCCCTCGGGATCGTCGGCGGCGCTCAAGGGTTTCAGCGCGCCGCAAAGCGCGGCCTGTTCGACCGCGCCCTTGTGGTGGCGCGAATGCAATTGCTGCAGCAGCCGGCGCATCGCGCGCGCCTCCTCGACGAGCGCGGTAAGATCGGCGCCGGCGCGCACTTCGCCGTCGCCCAGGCGCAGCGCGGCGCCTTCGAGCCCGGCGGCGACGAGATACTCCTCCATCGCGCGCTCGTCCTTCAGATATTGCTCGGACTGGCCGCGCTTGACCTTGAACA
>JBKQQE010000017.1:0-4375 GCA_052326245.1 Xanthobacteraceae bacterium
TATGCCATCCACGTCTTGCTTGCGGACAGGTCGTAAAGTCGTGGATGCCCGCGACAAGCGCGGGCATGTCGAGTTCTTCAAGAACGGCCTGACCATGCCGCTGCGGGACTAACCAAAATCCTCATGCCGCAGTTCGATCGGCCTGCTGTGGGGCGTGCGATCGGCGGCATGGTCCCACGCCGCGCGGGTGCGCTCCAGCGTGGCCGCGGTGGTCACCTGCTTGTCGGTCACGAGCCGCTCCAGCGCGGCGAGCCAGTGCAGGTAATAGGTCTCGCCGGTGTCGGGATCGCCGCGCCGTTGCGCCTGCGCGATCTCGGCGGCGAGCGCGGTGGCCCATTCGCTCCAGCTGAAGACGCCCTGCTGACTGAGCGCAACGGCGAGCGCGAACGCCCGCGCCTCCCAGGGTTCGCGAAACACCGGCCCTTCGCTGTCGCGCGGAATGCCGGCAAGGGTTTCCACCGCGCGGGCGGCCACCTCGGGCGCGATGGTCACGCGCGCGCTCCGGCATCGAACGGCGCGAGGTAGGATTCCCACGCGTCCACCGACACCGCGCCGGCGCTGGTGTCCTCGCCCCATAATTCGCGGCCGTCGAAGCGCACCGTGTACAGCCACTGCGGTGCTTCGCCGGCGCCGGCGGCGCTCGTGTCGGCGAAGACGTGGCAGCCATGGATGCGGTCGATCACGCCGACATGGCCGCGCACGTAGTGCGGCAGGCGGGTGTGCGCGGGCGTGGAGCCGGTCCGGGCGCGGACCCTGTCGCCGCATTTGAAGCGCGCCGGCGTCGATGCCGCGCGCTCGGTCGGGGCGCCGCGCGCCAGCATCGGCGCGACGTCTTCCGGTCGCAGCACCGGCCGCTGCGGCTGCGGCGGATAGAGCGCATGGCCGGCCGCGATCTCGTCGCGTCCGATCAGGTCGCGCTCGGCCATCAGCCGTTCCAGCCCCGCCAGCCAGATCTGGTAGTAGCTCATGGCAAGGTAGTCGTGGGCCGGCCGGTCCTCCCGGGCGAAGCGCGACATGTCGATGGTCCAGCCGCCGGGCCTGGCCATCGCCAGCGTCAGCGCGAAGGCGCGGCGCTCCCATGCGGCGTGGAACACCGGTTCGTCGCGTTCCGGCGCAATCGGCCCGAAGCCCTCGACGCCGCCCATGTCGTGGGCGCCGTCCATCAGGCGAGCTCCCGCGGCGATGTGGCGAGCGCGGTGCCGATCATGGCGTCGCGGGTGACGAGATCGGCCAGCCGCTCCTCGCTCCAGCCTGCGGTGCCGTCGGGCCGCTGCGGCAGCACCAGATAGCGGATCTCGGCGGTGGAATCCCAGACCCGGATCGCAACGTGGTCGGGAAGCGTGACGCCGAATTCCGCCAGCACGCCGCGCGGATCCTTCACCGCGCGCGAGCGGTAGGGCGCGGACTTGTACCAGACCGGCGGAAGGCCGAGCACCGGCCACGGATAGCAGGAGCACAGCGTGCAGACGACCATGTTGTGCACGCCGGGCGTATTCTCGACCGCGACCAGGTGCTCGCCCTGCCGGCCGCTGTACCCGAACTCGGCGATCGCGGCGGTGGCGTCGCGGAGCAGGCGCGCCTTGTAGGCGGGGTCGGTCCAGGCGCGGGCGACGACGCGGGCGCCGTTGCGCGGGCCCACTTTGGTCTCGTAGGTTTCGATCAGCAGATCGAGCGCCGCGGGATCGACATAGCCTTTTTCGGTCAGAACGGTCTCGAGTGCGCGCACGCGAAGCTCGGTGTCGGAGAGCTCCGAATGCGCGTCGTGGCCGTGATCGTGGATTGCGCTCATGACGTGAAGACTATCCGCGTCGGGCAAGGACTGTCGAGCGACGATCCCTGTCTCAGCCGCGCTTCGGCGTGGAAACTGTGATGCGGAACGCGCGACCCTCGTTGAGCCACGCGATCCGCTCGTCCCGGATCAGCGTGCGGCGGGTCTTGCCGGAATCGTCGCGCAGGCTCACCTGGGTAATCTCGTAGCTTTCCGGATGCTTGGTGCGGCTGAGCAGGTCAGCCAGCACCCTGCCCATGCTGTCGACCACGGCCTGCGGATCCGCCTCGTCGTTGATCTCGATGATGGCGTGGATGCGATTGCCGAGCTCCGGATCGGGCAGGCCCACCACCAGGCTCGAGCGCACCTCGGGATGGGCCAGCACCGCGGCCTCCACCTCCGCCGGGTAGACGTTGGCGCCGCCGCGCAGGATCATGTCGGTCAGGCGGTCACCGAGATAGAGATAGCCGTCGGCGTCGAGCCGACCGATGTCGCCAATGGATTCCCAGCCGTCCGGGCGGCGCTTCGGCGCCGCGCCCAGGTAGTGATAGGTCGAGCCGATGCCGTCCGCCGGCAGGAAATACACCTCGCCGGTTTCGCCGGGCGCCACGTCACGGCCGTCCTCGCCGATGATCCGCAGTCCGCAGGTCGCATCGACGCGGCCGACGGATCCTTTGTGGGCGAGCCATTCGGTTCCGGAAATCACGGTGCGGCCCTGCCGCTCGGTGCCGCCATAGAGCTCCCAGATCTTCTCCGGCCCCAGCCACTCGATCCATTTTTCCTTGAGCCACGGCGGCATCGGCGCCGCCATGTGGAACACGGTCTTCAGGCTGGAGACGTCGTAGCGCTCGCGCACGCCCTGCGGCAGCGACCAGATCCGGTGCATCATGGTGGGGACGAAATTCACCCATTCCAGCCGGTGGGTTTCGATCAGCCGCAGCGCGGTTTCGGCGTCGAATTTGGGCATGCCGGTGACGCTGCCGCCGGCGAACAGCGCGAAGTGCGACACGATGAAGGGGGCGTTGTGATACAGCGGCCCCGGATTGAGCAGCGCGGCGCCTGGCTCCATCTGCAGCGGCGGCACGGCCGCGGTGTCGGTGACCGCGGGCTGGTGGTCGATGATGATCTTGGGCCGGCCGGTCGAGCCGCCGCTGGTCATGGCCTTCCAGTAGCGCGCCACCGGGCGGTCGAGCGGCTCGTCCGACACCCCCTCGGGGATGAAGTCCTGCGGCACCGCCCGCGGCGCGTTCCATTCCGGCTCGCCGCCCACCACCAAAGCGGGCTTGAGGATCTCCAGAATGGCGGCGGCCTCGCCCCGTGGCAGCCGGTGCGACAGCGAGGTCGGGGTCGCCCCCAGTTTCCAGATCGCGAAACTGGTCTCGTAGAAGGCGTTGCTGTTGGGCAGGCCGATGGCGACGAAATCCCCGGCATTGACCCCGAGCGCCGCGAAGGCCCGGGCGCGCCGGTTGGCGCCACGTTCGAGCTGGTCCCAGGTCAGGTGGTTGTCGCCATGGCGCACCGCGACGGTGCCGGCGGGCTTGCGCTCCGCATACCAGCGCGGCACGTCGGCGATCGGAATCAGCATCGGGCCTCCCTTGGGGCTGGCCGCCGGCCTGTTGCGGCCGCCGCCCGGCTATTGGTTCTTGAGCACCTATTTGGACGATTGCGTTCGGGGCGTCTATATAATGGCACGCATGGCGCCATCTCCGTCCGGCGCACCCCTTGCCTGGACGCCCGGGTCATTTCCATATATGCGCCGCCGGCTTGAAGCCGGCCGGCCCGGTCGCTACCAGAGGCCTGCCAAGGCCGCGCTGCCCCGCATCGTGCGGCCGTCGAGACCCTAAAACTGCCGAGGACCACCACCCCATGACGACCACCACCGCCCCCGAAAGCCGGGCCTTCGAGGCCGACGTCGCCAAACTGCTGCGGCTTCTGGTGCATTCGGTCTACTCCGACCGTGATGTGTTTCTCCGCGAGTTGATTTCCAACGCCGCGGACGCCTGCGAGAAGCTGCGCTACGAAGCCATCGCCGATCCGGCGCTCCTGGGCGACGATCCCAAGCCCCGCATCACCATCGCGATCGATGCGGAGCATCGCCGCCTCACGGTCGAGGACAACGGCTTCGGGATGGACCACGACGACCTGGTGGAGTCGCTGGGCACGATCGCCAATTCCGGCACCCGGGCGTTCATGGAGCGGATCGCCGCGGCCAAGGCGGACGCGACCGAGGGCGCCAGCGCGCAGTTGATCGGTCAGTTCGGGGTCGGATTCTATTCCGCCTTCATGGTTGCCGAGCGGGTCGACGTCATCAGCCGCCGCGCCGGATCTCCGGAGGCCTGGATCTGGTCGTCGGATGGCCAGGGCACCTACACCGTCGCGCCGGTCGAACCGGCCGAGGCCCCCGGCCGCGGCACCCGCGTCGTGCTGCACCTGTTCGAGGATGCCAAGACCTATCTCGAGCGCTACCAGCTCGAGCGCATCGTCAAGGCGCGATCCGGCCATATCCCGGTCGCCATCGCGCTGATCGACAAGCCCGGCGCGGAGGCGGCCGAGGTCGGCAGCGGCGCCGCGTTGTGGACGCGGTCGAAGTCGGAGATTACGGCCGAG
>JBKQQE010000018.1:0-5488 GCA_052326245.1 Xanthobacteraceae bacterium
GGCGTTCTGCAGGTCGCGCCGGGTCATGTCGAGGCCCAGCGCGTAGCCATAGACGTGGTCGAGCGCCTGCTCCGGCGCAATGTTGCTACCGCCCGACTTCAGCGCCGCGACCAACTCGACCTCATGATGATAGTTCCTGGTCAGGGACGGATAGGGATGATCCGCCACCTCGCCAATCGCGACATTCTGGATCGCATCGGTCGGCTTCTGGAAGAAGAACGGCGGCTCGCGGTTCGGGTCGGAGCCGCGCTCCAGCGCATGGGCGGCGTAGTTGCGCCCGATGCAATAGATGCGGCGGACCGGGAAGACATCGGTTTCGCCGACGATCGGAATGGTGATGGCCGGCACCGCAAAGATCGGCTTGGGTCCTGCCTGCGCGGCGGCCGGGACGGTGTCGGCGATCGCGGCGGCAACAGAGGCGCCGGCGGCCGCAGCGAGCAGATCGCGCCGAGAGGAGTTCTTCATGCTGGCTTCTCCTGAGTTGCCCGTTTTATTGAACAGGCACTCAATACGCAATCACGATTGGTTGAGCCGGCAAGCACGGCAGCTTCGTGAACAAGGGGCTTTTACGTTTTGTGCCAATTTTAGACCCGCGCACCGCTGCAAGCTGCGCAGCGATTTACTGCCTCTGTCCGGATTGATCTATCTCAATGAGGCGCGGCGAGAACTGCTCGCCTATTGAAGTACGGCGGTACGCGAGCGTCATTTGCATCGGTTGTCGCCTGGATGGTCACCACTTCAGTTGCGGCGAGGACGAGGCGAGGCGAACGGAGCCAACCGGCGACAACGGAAGGGCGATGCTGATGAGGATCCCGGCCATTCTGGTGGTGCTGTGCGCGTGGTCCGGCCTGGCGCAGGCGCAGAACCAACCTCAAATCTTCCCGCAGTTGGGACATTCCGGTTATGTCACGTCCGTCGCGTCCTCGCCCGACGGGCACATACTGGCTTCCGCCAGTTGGGACCATACGGTCAGGCTTTGGGACGTAGCGAGCGGGCGCGAACTACGCACACTCCGTGGACACTCGTTGCAAGTCAGCACCGTCGCGTTTTCGTCCAACGGGCAGATCCTGGCGTCGGGCAGCGGGGATGGAACGATCAAAATATGGGACGTGGCGAGCGGGCGCGAGCTGCGCACCCTGAAGGGCCATTCCGGTGGCGTCGCGGCCGTTGCATTCTCGCCCACGGCGCAGGTGCTGGCCAGCGGCGGCCCTGACGGCATCCACCTTTGGGGCACGACGGACTGGAGCGAATTGCCGAGCTTCGGGCCTACGACGCCAGTCAGGTGCGTGGCGTTTTCACCGGATGGTCAAATGCTGGCCACGGGCAATGATGACCATACGATCCAGCTTTGGGACGTCACCAGCGGATATGCGCTTCGCGCACTGAGCGGACATTCCGACGCGGTCAATTCCGTGGCGTTCTCGCCGAAAGGTCACCTGTTGGCCTCGGGCAGCGATGATCACACGATCAGGATCTGGGACGTCGCGGGCGGGGGAGTTCCGCGCACCTTCAACGCCTTCAGCGTCACGTCGGTGGCGTTCTCGCCGGACGGGCAGATCCTTGCGTCGGGCAGTCGCGGTCTTTCCAACACGGTCACGCTGTGGGACGTGGCGAGTGGCGACCAGCTGCGCACGCTCAGCGGCCATCTGCTTGCGGTCGACTGCGTCGCGTTCCTGCCGGGCGGGACCATGCTCGCTTCAGGCAGCGACGACCACACCGTCAAGCTTTGGGACGTCGCGACTGGACGCGAGGTCCGCACCCTGAGCGGACAGTCCGCCGAGATCGAGGCCGTCGCCTTCTCGTCGGACGGCCGCACCATCGCGGCGGGCAACGGCAACGATTTCGAAGACAAGATCACGCTCTGGGAGACGGCGACCGGACGCAAGGCCGGCGTCGTCACCGGACATTCCGGTCAGGTCGCCGCCTTCTCGCCGGGCGTTTCGTCGGTTGCCTTCGCGCGCGACGGGAAAACGCTGGCCTCCGGCAACTGGAACGAGACGGTCAAGCTGATGGATCCCGCGACCGGGCGCGAACTGCGCACCCTGCTGCTCGATATCCCGGCCGCCGGAACCATATTGAATGTCGCGCATGTCTCCGTCTCTTTTTCGCAGGACGGGACCATTCTGGCTACCGGTGGCAGGACGATCGAGCTTTGGGATGTCGCGACCGGCCGTGAGCTGCAGGTTCTCAGCGGTCATTCCGCCGCGGTCTGGTCGGTTGCATTTTCCCGCGATGGGCGCCTGCTGGCATCAGGCAGCGCAGATCACACGGTCAAGATTTGGGACGTGGCGAGCGGGCGCGAACTCCGCACGCTGCGTGGACACACGTGGTGGGTTAATTCCGTCGCGTTCTCGCCGGACGGCAAGGTGCTGGCCTCGGGCAGTGGCGATAACACCATCAAGCTCTGGGACGTTGCGAGCGGCCAGGAATTGAGCACCCTCCGCGGACATTCGTCCGCGGTCAACGCGGTTGGCTTTTCGTCGAACGGCCAAATACTGGCCTCTGGCAGCGACGACCATACGGTCAAGCTCTGGGACGTGGCCAGTGGACTCGAACGGAATACGCTCGACGGGCATTTGGGCGCGGTCAATTCTCTCGCGTTCTCGCGAGATGGACAGCTACTGGTCTCCGGCAGTTCGGACGGCACGCTCAGGCTGTGGGACGCGTCATCGGGGAGGGAGAGGGTTTTGCTGGTCGCCTTCAACGACGGCTCATCTCTCATCATGACCCCGGAGGGCTATTACGACGCCTCCTCCGCAACTGCTGAAGAGAACCTCAATGTCCAGGTCGGCAACCGCATCTTCGGCATCGATTCCTACCGTGACAAGTTCTATCGGCCGGATCTCGTGAAGCTCGGCCTGGCCGGTGCCTCGTTAACCCGCTTCGGCAGTATCGGAAGCGAGAAGCTGCCGCCCGTCGTCGAAGCTGTCGGTCTGCCGCAATCGACCAGTGAGCCGAAGCTCACCCTCACGCTGCGTCTGACCGACGGCGGCGGCGGCATTGGCCTGGTCCGTGTGTTTCTCAACGGTTCCGCCATCATCCAGGATGACAAGACAGGCGGCGCTTCGCCGCGCAGCTACGCGATACCGCTTCTCAATGGACCCAACGAGCTGCGCGCCGTCGCCTTCAATGCCGACGGCAGCGTGCAGAGCAATAGCATCACCGCTTCCATCACGGCGCATTTGCCGCCGGTGCCGCGCGGAACGCTGCATGCCGTTATCGTCGGGATCCAGGATTTTCCCAAGCGCCCGCAGAACAATCTAACTTACGCGGTTGTCGATGCGCAGCTTTTCGCCGACGCGCTGAAGCAATATTCAGCGCCACTGTTCGAAAAGCTCGACCTCACACTTTTGACCACCGCGGCCGAGACCGACAAGGATCATTTGGTGCGGGCGCTGACTGCGATGCAGACGACGGTCGGTCCCGAGGATGAGTTCGTGTTCTACGTGGCGAGCCACGGGCTTGTGGTCGACGGCGAATATTACCTGATCACCTCCAACATCAGCTCTCCCGATCCAGCGAGCGTGAAGGCCGAGACGATCAGCCGACAGCAGCTTGCGGGATTGTTGGCCAATATCCCCGCGCCAAAGAAACTGGTGATCATCGACACCTGCCACGCGCAGCCGGTCGGCGACGCCTTGCAGCAGGCCCTCCGGAGCGGCGGCATGACGGACAGTACGGCGACGACGATTCTCAGCCGAGCGATCGGGTCGACCGTGCTTGCGGCCGCCACCACCGACCAGGAAGCGCTGGAGGGCTACAAGGATCACGGCCTGTTTACCCGTGTGCTGGTCGACGGTCTCGGCGGCGAGGCTGCGATGAAGGGGACCGTCAGCAACTTCAGCCTTGCCGACTACGTTGGCGCCGAAGTGCCGCCGTTGGCAGCCAACATCTATCAGCACAACCAGACGCCGACCATCAGCGCAAGCGGACAGCGGTTTCCGATCGCCGAAGTCAAATAACGTTCTGCAACGAACCGGGTCCGCCTCGCCCGTCGACAGCCGTCACGCGGCGGCCGGTACGGGATATCCGTGTTGCGACAGCAGCAGAAATCCCTGGCCCTCTTGGACGGACGAAGATCACCCACAATGTTCGCTGGCTGAGTGAGCGCTGTTGAAGAACGAATAGGATTGCGGTCGCTCGCTATGTGTGGTGGAACTACCGCGTCCCAGACGTTCATCGCGCGGACCAATGGACTGCGCGCCCACGGAAAGCCCGGTGGCCAATGCTGATCTTGTTGCGCTCATTGATGTTGGCTGCCGGCGTCGCTCTGGTCATTGCTCCAGCCAGGGCGGAGGACGCCCCCGCCGATACGACGAGTTTCGTCGCCGCTTGTGCCGACAACATTGAGGTTTGCCGTCAGGCGGTCCTGGAAATCAACAACTTCAACAAATTGACCAAGATGGGGATCGGAGACGGCTCGCTTGGCCGGTGCACATTCCCGGAGACCATGGCCGGTGCCTCGCGAACGCGGGCGGATGTGGTGCGCGATTCAACTACCGCTACCAAAGCTATCTTGGCTTGGCTTGTGAACAATGGCGCAAAGCGCAACCCAAAGTCCCAGCAAGCGATCCTGCAAGCAGAACAAGCCCTCTGGCCTTCCAACTGTATTTGATGCGCCAGCAGGGATCGCCCCGTTCACGGATTCCGTGCGCTGGGCGCCGTTGCCGCGATGCCGCTACTGGGGCGGGGGTCGACGGCTGATGGCCCAGACATAGGCTGACACCGCCTCGACATCCGCCGGCTTCAGGTCGCCATCCATGCCAGGGGCCACCGCCATGTTGTGCATGATCGTCCGCTTCAGCTCTTTGACGCTGCCGTCGCTCCAGACGAACATGCCGGCGGTCAGGTCGTTGCCGTTTGCCGTTCCCTTGCCGTCGGTGGCGTGACAGACGCTACACTGCCCGTTGGCGGCTTCCCCATGGAAAACGCGATCGCCGTGCAGGATCTGTTCCCTGCTGAATCCGGCTGGCACCGGCAGCGCGTCGGCAGCTGGCCGTATCAATTCCCTGAACATGCTGAGCGGCGGCGTCACCAGCTTGAGCTCCTGCTGATCCGACTGCGCCTGCGAGGCGTCGGGCGCCGCGGCAAACATCGCGCACGCCGCCGCCAAAGCAATGAAACGCGCTGCCATCGATCGCCTCCTGGATGTCCCATCCCTGGCCGCCGGAGTGGTCCGGCGAGGCGGGTCTTTGTATGATAATTGTCATCGTAACATCACGGGCGGCGCAACTGAAAGGCCCGGTGAACACCCCTTCGGGTCATTCCCGGGCTTCCAGCGGGCGAACCGATCCAGATGCCGCTTGTTCGGCCCTTGGCCCCCACGCCAGTATTTTTGCTCCGCTGGCGGACGCAGTGCCACTCGTCATAGTGCCACCCGTCATCAAGGCTTCCGTGACCATCGGAGGTCGCCTACCCTCTACCGCGGAATTGAACGTATTCGCGAACAAGTTCTCCCCCCCGGCCGGGGTGATCTGGAGGGGTGATG
>JBKQQE010000019.1:0-3614 GCA_052326245.1 Xanthobacteraceae bacterium
CGCCACGCATCCGCCCGCCTCCGAATCTCGTCGGAGCCAATGAATCACGGTCACCAGTCGGTCGCGAGCACCTTTTTCAACAGCCTGCAGGTCAGGTCAGCACGCCGATGATGGCGCCCAGCAGGCAGGTGACGATGGTGCCCGACACGATCGACTTCAGCCCGAGCGCATGGATCTCGTCGCGCCGTCCCGGCGCCATCACGTCCAGTCCGCCGACCATGATGCCGAGGCTGCCGAAATTGGCGAAGCCGCACAGCGCGTAGAGCATGATCAGCCGGGCGCGCGGATCGAGCGCCTCGGGCGGCAGTTTGGTGAATTCCACATAGGCGACCAGTTCGTTGAGGATGGTCTTGATCCCCATCAGGCGGCCGCCGGTCAGCGCCTGGTCCCACGACAGTCCCATCAGCCAGCACACCGGGGCCATGACGGCGCCGAGCATGCGCTGCAGCGAGAGCGGCGCGCCGCCGAGCGCGGGCAACAGTCCCAGGATCGCATTGGCGAGATGCACCAGCGCCACCAGCACCAGCAGCATGGCGACGATGTTGAGCAGCAGTTCCAGGCCCGCCGCGGTGCCGCGCACGATCGCGTCCATGGTGCTGGAGGCGACGGCGCCGGGATCGTCGAGGGCGCCGCCGGTGCGGCGGGGTTCGGATTCCGGCACCATGATCAGGCTGACGAGAATGGCGGCCGGCGCGCCGAGCACGGACGCGATCACGAAATGCGCCGCCGCGTCGTGGATCAGCGGCGCGAGCAGGGTGGCGTACAGCACCAGCACGGTGCCGGCGATGCCGGCCATGCCGCCCGTCATCACCAGAAACAGCTCGCTGCGGGTGAGTTGCGCCAGGTAGGGGCGAATGAACAGCGGGGCTTCGACCATGCCGAGAAAGATGTTGGCCGCGGTCGACAGCCCCACCGCGCCGCCGACGCCGAGTGTCCGCTCCAATAGCCACGCCATGCCGCGGACCACCGGCGGCAGCACCCGCCAGTAGAACAGCAGCGTGGTCAGCACGCTGGTGACCAGCACCACCGGCAGCGCCTGGAACGCCAGCACGAAATCCGCGCCCGGCGTCTTGACGTCGAATGGAGGGGCTCCGCCGCCGACATAGCCGAACACGAAGGCGGTCCCGGCGCGGGTCGCCGCCGCCACCGCGCCGACCGCGTCGTTGATGACGGAGAACATCGCCGCGACCTGCGGCAGCTTGAACAGGATCACGGCGGTGACCATGGTGACCGCGAGGCCGACCGCGGCCTGCCTGAGGTCCACGGCGCGGCGGTTTTCCCCGAGCGCCCACGCGATCACGAGCAGCACGGCGATGCCGAATGCGGATTGCAGCTGGGGCATTCTCGCTCCGCCCTGGGAGCGGACGCGCGCCACGGCATGCGGCGCAGATGACCCCGGCTCCCCCGGCCATGGGAGCAGCAGACGGTGGATTTGGAAAGCCCTTGTTGCGGGCGGCGCCGACTTACCCCCGTCCGACGAACGGCATCTTGGTCGCCATCACCGTCATGAACAGCACGTTGGCGTCGAGCGGCAGCGAAGCCATGTAGACCACCGCATTGGCGACCGCCTCGACGTCCATGCGCGGCTCCGGGAGCTTTCGGCCGTCGGGCTGCAGCACCCCTTCCGCCATGCGGGCGGTCATGTCGGTGGCGGCATTGCCGATGTCGATCTGTCCGCAGGCGATGTCGTAGGCCCGGCCGTCGAGGGCGGTGGACTTGGTCAGGCCGGTGATGGCGTGCTTGGTCGAGGTGTAGGCGGCGGAGAACGGCCGCGGCGCGTGCGCCGAGATCGAGCCGTTGTTGATGATGCGGCCGCCGCGCGGCGCCTGGTCCTTCATGATGCGGAAGGCGTGCTGGGTGCACAGAAACGGCGCCGTCAGGTTGGTGTCGACCACCGCCTTCCATTGCGCGACGCTGACATCCTCGAACGGCACCGGCGGCGCGCCGATGCCGGCATTGTTGAAGACCAGGTCGAGCCGGCCGAAGGTATCGGCGGTCTTGGCGAACAGCGCGGCGATCGAGGCCGGGTCCGCCATGTCGGCGGGCACCACCAGGCTTTCGCCGAGCGCGTGACCGGCTTGCGCGGTCTCCTCGAGCTTGTCGGCGCGCCGTCCCGTCAGCACCACCGTGAAACCCGCCTTCATCAATGCCAGCGAGGTCGCGCGGCCGACGCCGGAGCCCGCGCCGGTGACGATCGCGATTTTGCGTCCGCTCATGTCGCTATTCCTGTTTCTATGCAGTCTTGGTCTTGCCGGGCGCCGCAGCCGCGGCGGTCGAATTCATGTAGGGCGGGCGGGGAATGCTCTGGTGCGCGGCGCGCAGCGCCGCCGACCAGCGGGCCCGCAGATCGCGGAAATACGGTTCGTCCGCCTCGATCCGGAAATTGAGTTCCGCGTCCAGCACGTCGGGCCGCACGATCAGCACGTCGATCGGCATGCCGACGCCGAGATTCGAGCGCATGGTCGAGTCCATCGAGACCAGCCCGACCTTCAGCGCGTCGTGCAGGTCGACGTCATAGGTGATGGCGCGGTCGAGCACCGGCTTGCCGTATTTGTGCTCGCCGATCTGCAGGTAGGGCGTGTCGATGGTGCATTCGATGAAGTTGCCGGCGGAGTAGACCATGAACAGCCGCATGCGGCCGCCCTTGATCTGGCCGCCGAACAGGAACGAGACGTCGAAGCTGATGTCCTCCGCGCGCAGCGCGGTGTCTTCCAGCTGGTGGACGTGGCGAATGGCGCGGCCGATGCGCTGGGCGGCCTGGAACATGGTGGGCGCGTTCATCAGCGTTTCGATGTCGCCGGTGAGCGGGTCCTCGATGCCCTCCGTCAGCGTGCTCAGCACCGACTGGCTGATCGACAGGTTGCCGGCGCTGGCGATCGCCATCACGCGTTCGCCCGGCCGGTTGAAGACGTGCAGCTTGCGAAAGGTCGAGATGTTGTCGAGGCCGGCATTGGTGCGGGTATCGGCGATCATCACCAATCCGTCGCGCACCAGGATTCCGCAGCAATAGGTCATGTGTCTGGATTCCAGCACCCGCAGTTCGGCACCGCCGCGCCTGGCGGCGCCGTCGAACGCCCTGGCACGGCTGCCACGGCGCACCGAGTCATACGCGCTGGCCGCCGGGGCGGCAACCGTGCCCGGTGGGCAGCCGTCAGGATTGGCTCTGGCGACCGGCCTGGTGGACCTTGACCGCGACCGAGAGGATTTCCTCGCCGCCGCCGTAGCGCGTGCCGCGGACCGGCGCGGCGCCGAGGTAGTCGAGGCCGACCGCGACGCGCACATGGCTATCGGTCGGCGAGACCGCGTTCGCCGGGTCGAAGCCGACCCAGCCGAGGCCGGGCACGAAGGCCTCCGCCCAGGCATGTCCGGCTTCCTGCAGCGACGCGCCGTCGGAGCGGAAAAAATGGCCGGACACGAACCGTGCCGGAATCCCGCCGATGCGCGCGCAGGCGATGAAGATATGCGCATAGTCCTGGCAGACGCCGTGGCCGAGTTCGAAGGCGCCGGCCGCGGAGGTGGTGGCGTCGGTCGGTCCGGTGTCGAACGTCATGTGATCGACGATCTGCGACATCAGCGCGTGCAGGAACCCGATTGCGTCGCCGTCGGATTCGGCG